>NZ_JBFUCB010000122.1:0-12170 GCF_056405435.1 Rhizobacter sp. P1_G5
CGCCGGCTCCTGCACCGGCGCCCTCCCCGGCACCGGCCCCAGCGCCGGCCCCGGCTCCCGCTCCCGCCCCGGCCCCCGCACCTGCGCCGGCCCCGGCACCGGCGGCCCGCGCCTACATCGGCTACTCCGGCACCTGGAACACCAGCATCTACGACCTGGTGCCGGCCAACATCCCGAACTACTTCACGCATGTGAACCTGGCCTTCGCGAAGCCGAACACGCCGTACGTGAAGGGCAGCTACGCGTTCGACCAGTCGATCGCCGGCTTCGAGTTCGCCGAAGGCGCGTCCGGCAACAACGGCCAGCGCTTCTTCAGCGCGCAGCAGGCGCAGGACCTGCGCAACAACATCGCGGCGCTGAAGGCACGCGGCACGCAGGTGTGGCTGTCGTTCGGCGGCTGGGCCTACAGCCAGGGCAGCGAATGGGCGAACTACAACGCCCGGGGGGTCGTCGACCTGGCGCTGGACCTCGGCGCGTCGGGCGTCGACCTCGACTGGGAGGTGAACGGCGCGTCGTGCAACAAGCTCGACGCCGCCAACTTCAGCTGCAACACCGATGCGCAGATCGTCGGCATCATCGACGCGACCTACGCCGAGATCCAGTCGCGCGGCGCGAAGCTCGGCATCTCGGTGGCCGGCTGGTCGACCGGCGCCTACTACGTGAAGGGCTCGCCGTTCGAGGAGGGCAAGGTGCAGTGGGGCTCGCCGTTCGGCGGCGTGATGTACACCGCCGTCAAGACGCGCGGCAGCAAGCTGAGCCACGTCAACCTGATGTCGTACGACGGCGGCGACTACTACGACCCGCGTGAAGGCTACGAGTCGTACCGCGCGATCTACAGCGGCCCGATCCACATGGGCATGGAGATCGCACCGGAAGGCGCGGGCGGCGCGGTGCTGAAGATCCCGGCGAACGGCGTGCAGTACGACGCCGAGATGCTGAACGGCAGCAACAACATGGCGACGCCGTACTACAACGTCGAGACGCTGGTGAACTACGTGAAGAACAAGGGCCGCTCGAACGACGGCTTCATGATCTGGCAGATCTGGAAGCAGCGCGTGCACATGCCGGCACCGGCCGGCGCGGCCACCGAGAACTCGGCCGGCCAGTACGTGTGCCGCAACCTGCCGCTGAAGGGGGACTGCAACCAGACGATCCCGAGCCTGCCGAAGCTGTGAAGCTTCCGCAGGGACGGTGACTCAGGGGGCCGTCAGGTTGCCGCCAGGGCGACCGCGTCGGCCCCCGCCGGCGTGCGCATCGGCGCCGCCGGGTCGGTCACCGCACGCCACACCGCCTCGGCGACATCCTGCGCGTGCGTGACCGGCGAGCTGGTGTCGCGCACCGCGGCGAACACGCGTGCCGTGAAGTCCGCATAGGCCTCGTGCGCGCTGCCGGCCATGCGCTGGCGGGCGTTGTCGTCGAAGCTCGTGCCGGGTGCACGCCCCGGGAGCACCAGCCGCACCCGCACGTTGAACGGCGCCAGCTCCAGCGCAAGCGATTCGGTGAACGCGTTCACGGCCGCCTTGCTTGCGGTGTAGACCGACAGCAGCGGCAGCGGCTTCAGCGTGACGCTCGACGTGACGTTGACGACGACGCCGGCGCGCCGCTCGCGAAACTGCGGCAGCACGGCCTGTGTCATCGCGATGGTGCCGAGCGTGTTGGTCTCGAAGATCGCGCGGGCGCCGTCGGGCGTGATGCCTTCGAGCGGCGCCAGCAGGCCGACACCCGCGTTGTTGACGAGCGCATCGACCGGCCCGGCCGCCCCGACGCAGCGGCGGATGCTCTCGGCATCGGTCACGTCGAGCGGCAGCACGCGCAGCCGGTCGGAGGGCGGCAGCAGGTCCTCGCGCGGCGTGCGCATCGTCGCGATGACGCGCCAGCCCTGGTCGAGGAAGTAGCGTGCCGTCTCCAGGCCGAAGCCGGACGAGCAGCCGGTGATCAGGACGGTGGGAACGCTGGATTGGCTGGACATCGGGAACTCCATCTGATTGACGATGCCCGCACGATACGGAGCCGGGACCGGACTGACTACACTCGGGAGTCCGTTGATTTGTCGAGAGAGTCCGGCATGGTCGATCCGTTGGCAGAAGTCGTGTCGATGCTGCAACCCGGGGCACCGTTCTCGAAGCTGGTCGTCGCATCGGCGCCGTGGGCAGTGCGCCGCGCCGAGATGGGCCGGCCGTTCTACTTCGTCGTGCTCGAAGGCGGCTGCCGCCTGACGATGGACGGCCCGGGTGGCGACGAGACGATCACGCTGCAGGAAGGCGACTTCGCGCTGATTCCCGCCGCGCGCGGCTTCGCGACCTCCAGCCTCGACCGGCAGCCACCGCGTGCGGATGAAGCCGTCACCACGCCGATCGCGCCGATGCCCGGCGGGGCGCGCGTCGGCGACCCGAACGGCGCGGTGGATGTGCGCATGCTGGTCGGCAACTGCGTGTTCGGCTCGCCGGACGCGGCGCTGCTGGTGCCGCTGCTGCCGCAGTGGCTGCATGTGCGCGGCGAGCGCCGGCTGTCGACGTTGGTGCAACTGGTCGGCGATGAATCCCGCGCCGAGCGGCCGGCGCGCGAGGTCGTGATGGCCCGCCTGCTCGAGGTGCTGCTGATCGAGGCGCTGCGGGTGCCGGCCGGCAGGTCGGCCGGCACCTCGGCCTCACCGGGCCTGGTGCGCGCGCTGGCCGACCCGAAGCTCGCGCCGGCGCTGCGGCGCATGCACGAGCGCCCGGCCGACGCGTGGACCGTCGCGCAGCTGGCGCACGAGGCGGCGATGTCGCGCTCGGCCTTCTTCGAGCGCTTCAGCCGTGCCGTCGGCGTGGCGCCGATGGCGTACCTGCTGGCCTGGCGGATGGCGCTGGCGCGGCAGATGCTGCGGCAGCGGGAGCTTGCGATCGCCGAGATCGCCGAGCGCGTCGGCTACAGCTCGGTCAGCACCTTCGGCGTGGCGTTCACGCGGCATGTGGGGATGCCGCCGGGGCGCTATGCCAGCCGGACCCTTTACGATCCGGCCTGACGCCTGAGCCTGAACATGTCTCACTTCTTCCTTCGGTCACACCCTCATGGCGCGGGCATCGCGCAGAAGTTCGGGCGTGTGGCGCCTTTCCTGACCTTGGTCCTGCTCGCAGCAATGGATGCGTGGCTCGCCTCGCTGCGTTGCGGGAGCAGTCCGCCGATCGACCTGTCACGCCTCGGCTTCGGCATCACCCTCCAGCTGGGAATCGTCTTCGGGCTGGGTTGGCTGGCCCGCCTCGAGGGTGATCTTTCTGAGGCATGGCATCGGCGTCTCGTGTTGGGCATGCTCGCCGCCGCTGCATTCACCTTCGTGCTGGTTCGCCAGCCGCTTCTGCTCAGCGACACGATCCACGACAAGTATTTCGACTCCGGCAGCTTCAGTTGCCCGGGCGTGCCGAAACTCTGGAAGCCTGGCCTGTGAGTGCCGACATGCCGGAAAGCGATCCGTTCGAATCACCGGATCAATGCATCGCGCGGTTGCGGAACAGCCCTGAAGGCAGGGGCTCATTGGCACGAGGAGACGTACAACGGCTCGCCGAACACGATCCGGGGCAGGCACTGCAGGTGGCACGCAGCATCGAACACCCCTGGTATCGCTGCCAGGCCATCGCGTCCATCGTGGAGATGAACCCCACCGATCAGGCCGCAGACAGCCTGCTGGACGAGGCCTTTGCCGCGGCATACAGCCAGGGTGAGCCGAATCGCATCGCCTGCGTTGCGCTGTGGCCGTTGCGCCTGCTCGTCCACAGGGAGCCAGGCAAAGCGGCAGCACACACGCGTGAGCTCCTTCAGATCATTTCAAGAGAGCCCCACGGGCTTCGCAAGCTGGATGGGCTTCACGCCATTCTCGTGGCCGTCGCGCCATCGAAAGATCTGCGCGACCTGGTCCTGGAGCCGTTCGAAATCGCCGCGGAAGCAAGCCGCGGCTGGCGCACCGAGCGAATCATCGACGACATTGCCGTGATGCTCATCCCGTTCGATCGCGATGCGGCGACGAGACTCGTCGGCTCTCGGCTTCCAAGTCGCTACACCACGCGAAGCCGTACCCTGCTGCTGCCCTCCACGTGAGAATCGGGCAAGCATGCAGCCAGTGACTTCGAATCAGCGCATCCCCAGCACCTCGGCCACCGCATCGATCACCGCCTGCGGCTTCTCGGCCGGAATGTCGTGCCCCGCGCCGGCCACCACGCGATGGACGCCGCGGCTCGACAGCGCCACCACCTCCTCGTGCGTCTTCAGCACCTCGGCCTCGAAGGCCTTGTCGACCTCGCTCCGGGGCTGGCCGGGCGTCGCATAGGGGCTGACGCCGCGGGTCAGGTAGACCAAGGGCAGGTCGCCGAAGCGCTTGCGCGCGGCACGCAGCTGGGCCGCGCTCTTCGTGTGGTACTGGAGGTACTCGGCKTGCACGGCCGTCTGCCGCTTGAGATCCTGCCGTGCCGAGCGCACCACCGGCCACAGCACCGGCCCGTAGAGGTTGGAGCTGTCGCCCACGCATTGCACGTACGCCTCGCTCCCCTCCTTCATGCCCTTGCGCACCGCGCGGTAGCAGCCCTCGTCGATCGCCTTCTCCTGCGCCAGCAGCATCGAGAACTTGCCGCCGGTGACGCGGTTGCCACGCGCGGGCTCGTCCTCGTGCTCGCTGTCGACGATCACGAGGCCGCCGACCTCCTTCGGCCAGGTGTAGGCGTAGAGCTGGGCGACACGGCCGCCCATCGAGTGGCCGACCAGCACGTACGGCGGCTTCAGCTTCGCCCGCTGGAGCAGGACGTGCAGGTCCGCGCCCGCCTGCGCATGGGTGGCAGGCCGGGTCGCGGCGTCGCTGAAACCGTACCCGGCGCGGTCGTAGACACAGGCCGTGGTCAGCTTCGCGATGGCTGGATGCACCTTCAGCCAGTCCCAGCCGTCACTTTCCAGGCCGGCCTCGAAGATCACCACCGGGCCACCGCTGCCGCGGCAGTACAGGTTCAGCCGCCGGCCGTGGTCGACGTCGATCAGTTCATGGGGCCGCGCGTAGTCGGCCGCCTCGTCAGGCACCGCGGCCTGCGCGAAGCTGCCTGATGCGGTGCCTGCCAGGACGACGGCCGAGAGCAGCGGACGCAAGACGCGGGACGAGAATTGCGACGAGAAGATCGGCATGGGATGGCAGTGCCGTGAGGCATGTTGGAGCGATGCACGATGGTATCGGCCCCAACTGAGCCTGCTTCCTGGCACTTCACAGCCAGCCCTCCTGCTCGGCCTTCACCTGCTCCTGCGCCATGTGCTCGCACAGCCGCCGCAATGCCTCGGGCACGCCCGGCTTCGCGCGGATGCGGGCGAGCGTGGCGGGGTCGTGGTGATCATCCAGCGGCAGCTTCTGCCGGGCCGCCGCGAGCTGATCGACGCCCATCAGGTGCGGCTCCCACGGCAGCCCGCGGCTCTCCCACAGGCTGCCGGCCGTCAGCGCGATCTCGACACCTGCCGGGTCCGGATCGGCGCTGATGCGCGCCGGCGCAGGCGCCCGATCCAGCAGCGCACCCACTGCGGCCATCCAGTCGCCCGGCGGGCGCCCCGGCAGCCAGATCAACGCGACACCGTCCGCGCGTTGCGCCGCCTGCCGCTCGAAGCTGGCGCGGTTCTCGATCAGCCAGTACTGCGCCGGTGACGCCGCCTGAACCAGCTTCAGCAGGTCACGCGCCGCCAGCCCCACGCAATGCAGCGCCCGCAGGTCGCAGCGGTGCTCGGGCGCCCACATGAGATCGAACGCCCCTGCCAGCCACACCTGCTGCGCGAACCGCTCGATGCCCAGCGCAGGCAGGTCGACATGCGCATCCAGCCACTGCCACTCCGCCGTCGCGAGCGACTTGGTCTTGCCGCGCGCCTGCAGTTCGAAATCCCGTCGCGTGCCGGTGTGCTGCTCATCCTGCCAGCGGGCCAGCGCCTGCAGCAGCTCGATGCGGCGCGCCAGCGTCGCCAGGTTCAGCACCGCGCCGCCCTCCGCCAGTTCGGCCGCAGCCGCGTGCAGCGCCTCGTGCGGGCGGACCCAGTCCGCGAGCGCCTGCAGTTGCTCGCTGCGCTGGTCGCGGCGCGATTCGAGCGTGCCCAGCCCCAGCAACTGCTTCAACACCGGCAGGTGCAGCCAGGTGATCGACTGCCGCAGCCAGCCGTTCCTGCCCTGGCGATCCGTGACGCTGATCCAGCCGTGGTTCAGCAGCAGCGTCGCAAGGTCTTCGACCTCCTCGATCGACGCGCGCGACTCCTCAGATCGCAGCAGCGGCAGCCATTGCCGCGTCAGGCTGTCCGAGCGTCCCCAGCGGATCAGCATCTCGCGCTGCGGCAGGCTCAGCAGCGGCAGCGCGGCCGGTGGCGCCGCAGCGGCCACGCGGCGCTCCCTGAGCTTCGCCGCGGGGTAGCTGGTGACCAGCTCGCCCGTCATGGCATCGCCGGCACCGGTGCCCGCCGCTGCAGCACGCCGATCGGCGGGGCCCAGCGCGCGCCCTTCAGCTTCTTCGATGTCACCAGCGTGATGTCCGCCGGCTCGAAGACCTCCACGTTGTGCGTGATCGGCGTCGTCAGCACGTACTGCGCGCGCGTCGACTTCAGGAAGTGCCCCACCAGCTGGATGTTGCGCACGTCCAGGTGGGCGAACGGCTCATCGATGAAGACGAAGCCGCCGGCCGTCTCGTCGTCCTTCATCAGGCCCACCAGCAGGATCAGCGATTTGATGACCTGCTGGCCGCCCGAGGCCTCGCCGTCGTTCAGCCCGATGCTGCCCTTGCCGTCGAAGTTGAAGTGCACCTTCAGCTCGGCCTGTTTCAGCACGGTGTCGTCGTTGTCGAGGTGCGGCAGGTCGGCGTTCACGTCCACGCCGGCCAGTTGGCCGAGCTCGGTGATGTTCTTGCGGTAGCGGCGCACCGTGGCGCGCAGCACGTCGATGTAGCGCGCACGGGCGTTGTCGACCGCCACGCGCGCCGCCTCGTTGCTGGCCTTGCGATCGCCGAGCTGGCCTTCCTGCTGTCGCACGGCGGCCGTCATCAGCGTCAGCTTCTCCTCGACGCTGGCATCGGTCTCCCAATGGCCCTGGTTCAGCTCGGCCTCGATGGCCTCGTTGCGCAGCTTCGCCTGCGTCGCGTTGCCGTAGCGCTGGCGCAGCACGTCCACCTGCTCCGGCGCGATCCAGCGTGCGGGGAAGCTGGCCCTGTCCTTCTGCGAGTTGGCGATGCGGCTGCGCAGGCCGTCATGGCGCTCGGTCCAGTCGCGCTCCTTCTGCACGCTGTGGAACTCGCCGTCCTTCAGCCGATCCCGCGCCTGCTCGTACCGGTGCCGGCTGGTGGTGTCCGCAGCCACCGCCTCACTGTGCTGGCGGCCCAGGTCGTTCCAGCGCTGGCCGGCAGCAGCCCGCAGCTTCGCGAGCTCGGGCAGCGCGTTGCGCGCCTGCGCGAACTCCTCGCTGCGGCGCGCCAGCTCCTCCACCGCCTTGTGCCCCTCGGCGGCCTGCTGCGCATCCTTCAGCTGCCGCTGCACGCCCTGCTGCTCCTGCGCGACGCGCATCAGCTGCTCGTCGAGCTGCGCCAGCCGCCGCTCGATCGACTTCCTGCGCGAGGCCTGCGCCGCCGCGCCGAACTGGTGCTGTTCCGGATCGACCCACACGCTGCGCCCGCCGCGGCCGTCGCGGTGATAGGCCTGCGGCGTGATCCACTCGCCACCCTGCCTGACGCCGTGCGCGGTGCTGTCCACGCGTTGGATGTTTGCCAGCTGCCGCAGCAACCAGCCCGGCGCCGCAGCGCTGAACTTCAACACCTCCAGCAGGCTGCCGGCCGCGGCCTTCGCCGGTGCCGCCTCGGCCTCGGCGACGACGTAGTGGCGATAGCGCTCGCGCTCGGCCAGCGCCAGGGCCTGCGATTCATCGCCGGTCCGCTGCAGCACGACCACCCAGCGCACGCCGCGCAGCACGCCTTCGGCCGCCGCGCGCCAGTGCTCGTCGGTGATCTCGATGACGTCGGCCAGCAGGTGGTGCGCGATGCCGGCCTCCTTCAGCGTGCGCTGGAAGCGGGCGATCTCGGGCGGCCGCGGCGTCGGCCCCTGCCCCTGCAGCTCGGCCATCGCGCGTGCCGCATCGGCCCGCTGGTCGCTCAGGCGCTGCCAGTCGGTGGCCAGGCCCTGCTTCTGCTTCTCGAGCTGCTGCAGGCGTTCGCTCAGCTGGGCCGCATCGCTCTCGATGACGGCCAGGCCCTCCAGTTCCTTCGCGTGCTTGACGACGGCCTCCACCGGCCGCTCGGCATCGCGCGCCGCATCGAAGACCCGGTGGGCGGCCGCGTGCTCGCGCTCGAGCTGGTCCACGCGCTCGCCGGCTGCCGTCTGCTCCTCGAGCAGGGTCAGCAGCTGCGCCTTCAGCTGCGCGCGCTGCCGCCCCTGCTGGGCCAGCTCCAGCCGCTGCCGGTGCAGGTCGCGCAGCTTGCCGGAGAGCTGCTCGCGCTCCTCGGCCCAGGCCAGCACCGGGATCACCTCGGTGTTCAGCGTCTCGCGTTCGCGCAGCTTCAACTGGTACTGCTGGTACAGGTTGACGCGCGCTTCCAGCTCGGCGCGCTGGGCCCGGCCGTGGGCCAGCTCGCGCTCGGCGACCTCCACCTCCTGGCTCAGCTGGCGCTGGTGGTTGCGGGCGTCTTCATAGCGGTCCAGCACGTCCTGGTCGCCGAATACGTCGAACACCAGCCGCAGCAGCTCCTTCGGCGAGTACTCGCACAGCCGGTCGGTCTGTCCCTGCTCGAGCGCCAGCACGCGCGCGATCGCGCGGCTCAGGCCGGCCCCTTCGAGGCGGCGGCGCCAGTGCTCGATGCCGAGCCAGTCCTTGTCGGGGCGCTCCACCAGCGCTTCGATGGACACGTCGCCATCGACCATCACGTAGCGGCGCTGCCAGTCGCCGCCGTTGCGGTCGATGCGGCAGGCCAGCGTCACCGTGTCGGCATACAGCAGGCAGCGCGCGAAGGGCCGGTTCGAGGCTTGCCGGTTGCGCGGCCGGTTGTCGACGGTGGCGCGCAGCCAGGCGCTGTCGGCGTTGGCATGGCGCGCATAGGTCTTGTAGCTGCGCCCGCCGGAGCAGTCGAGGCCGAGCAGCGTGCGCATCGCGTCGAGCAGCGTGGTCTTGCCCGAGCCGTTCGGGCCRGCCACGGTGATGATGGCGCCGTCGAGCGGCAATGTGAGGCGCTGGCAGTAGTCCCAGTGCAGCAGTTCGAGGCTTTGCAGGTGGAACATCGGGTCAGGCCTCTCCGGCGTCTTGCGTGTCTTGCGCGCCGCGGGCCCGCCCCAGCACCTCGTGCAGCGCGCCGTCGAGGATGCGCGGTGCGAGCACGTCGTAGTCGAGCAGCAGGTCGAGCAGCGGCCCCTCGGCGATCTCGTCGCCGCGGTGCACGATGAAGCCGTGGTTCGCGAGCCGCTTCAGGTTGCCGTCGAGCCGGGTCTTCTTGCCCAGCTGCACGCCGAAATCGGTCAGCAGCGACTTGTACGACACCACCGGGCTGACGCTTGCCGCATCGGGCAGCGGGCGGGCGGTGTTGAACATCTCGTTCTGCCCGTCGGATTCGAGGCTGGTGGCACGCGCGGCCTGGCGCTCGCGCTTGGGCAGCACGATCAGCGACCACAGCACGATCAGCAGCGAGACGGCGTCGCGCGGCAGGTCGATGTTGTTGTGGCTGTCGAGCCCGGCCTCGCCGAACACCGCGCTCTCGGCCGGGCGCAGCAGCGCCACGGTGATGTGGTCGGCGTAGATGTTGTCGACCAGGCGCAGGCCGACCTGGGCCAGCCGCTCCTGCAGCGCGGACCAGAGCTCGGCGTCGATCAATGCGCGCTTGACCTTGGGGTGTTGCCGCGGCAGCCAGCGGCGCGCGAGCAGTTCGGCCGCCAGCACGGCGGCGTCATCGAGGGAAGTACTCATTCTGGGATGCGGACGGAATCGGGTTGAACAGGTTCGGCAGACGGCGCGCGGCCGCTGCGTTGCAGGTGCCCCTCGCTGATCAGCGCGACCTCGAGGTCGGCGGTCTTCAGCAGCGTGGGCGTGAGCGCCACCTGCCACGGCATCCGCGCGAGTTCACCGGTGGGGCTCTTCAGCGCCTGGGCCTGTGCGTCGCCTAGCAGCGGCATCAGCTGCAATCGGTAGGCGGCGTGCGCGAAGCGCCCGCCCAGCACGGCCTCGCTCAGCAGGTGATCGGCGCCGGCCTCGCCGCCGGGCCCATCGTCGGGCGCCCTGCTCCAGCGGCCGAGCAGGCCGATCAGCTCGCCCAGTTCGGGCGGCAGGCTGAGGATGTCGAGCGTGCCGGCATCGGCCTGCGCGGGCGGCGGCAGGCCGGTGCTGCGCGTGGGGTCGGGGCGGTCGCGCTCGAACTCGCCTTCGGCCACGTCGAGCAGGTCGTGCTGCGTCACGAAGACGGGCCGCACGCCGATCGCCAGCGCCTCGCCGAGCAGGCTCGCCAGGTCGGTGTGGTGCTGCAGCCAGTTGCGCACATCGGACGAGGTGAGCCCGCTGCTGCCCAGCGTGACGCGCTGGCGGTCGGCCTGCTGCAGTGCACGCGTGAACTGGCTGGCCATCGACAGCAGCCGCGCCTGGTCCTGGCCGAGCGCGCGGGCGGCGCGCTCCAGGCGCGGGCTGTCGTTGTGGTCCTGGATGATGGCCGACAGCGCCTGGCCGGCCTTGTCGACCAGCTTCAGCGCGCGGTCGAAGCGCGGCTGGGCCAGGCGCAGCCGGGCCTCGGAGCCGCTCGCGATGGCCTCGGCGAACTCGTCGTGCAGGCGCGCCAGCTGGGCGTGCAGGTGCTGCAGCTGGCTGGCGTCGACCAGGCCGAGCTGCTGCGAGCCGGCCACCTGCGCGAGCAGGCCGGACAGCTCGTCATCCTGCTGCGCGGCGGTCAGCGGCGCGAGCAGCGCCTGCACCTGCTGGGCGAGCGGCGAGAGATGGTAGTCCTGAGCGGTGGCATCCCAGACCAGCAGGTCGAGGTCGCGCAGGCGCTTGAGTGCCGCGTCGAGGGGATCGGGCAGCACCGCATGGAAGAGTTGATTGACATCGTCGCGCGAGAGCCTGCCCTGGGGCTGGGCCGCCAGTTCGAGGAAACACCACAGCCGCAGCCTGACGAGCGCCGCGCTGCCGCCGAACAGCCCGCGCAGCGCGTCGATCGCCGGCTGCTTCTGCGCGAGGGCGAAGGACAGCGGGTGGTCTTGCGGGTAGCCGGGGTCACGGAACAGGTCCTCGAACTGAACGATGTCGGCGGTATCGAGAGTCGGGCCGTCGTTCATCGGCGGGATTTTGCCTCAGGGGAGTGGTGCAAGAACCCGCTGCTGCCGCGATACTGCGGCGTCCAGCCCACGGAGTCCGTCCCGTGCACTCTTCGATGACCCGTCGCCGCGCAGCACTGTCCTGCGCCCTCGCGCCCCTGGTGATGGCCACCGCCTGCGCCTCGACACCCGCGCTGCCCGCCGGCGCCATGGCGGCCCTCGCACCGCACGGCCGGCTGCGCGCCTGCATCAACCTCGGCAACCCGATCCTCGCCAACCGCGATGCGGCGGGTGTCGTGAGCGGCGTGTCGGTCGACCTCGCGACGCTGCTCGCGCAACGCCTGGGCGTGCCGCTGGAGCTGGTCGTCGTCGAGGCCGCGCTGCAATCGGTCGACACCGTGAAGGCGGACCGGGCCGACATCGGCTTCTTCGCGATCGACCCGCGGCGCAGCGACGGCATCGGCTTCAGCGCGCCGTACGTGCTGATCGAAGGCGCGTACCTGGTGCGCAACGAGTCGCCGCTGGCCGACAACGCGCAGGTCGACCGCGCCGGCACCCGCATCATGGTGGGCCGCGGCAGTGCCTACGACCTGTACCTGTCGCGCGAACTGAAGGCCGCGCAGCTGATGCGCACGCCCACCTCGCAGGCGGTCGTCGAGCGCTTCCTCGCCGAAGGCGCCGACGTGGCGGCAGGGGTACGCCAGCAGCTCGAATCCGATGCCGCGCGGCTGCCCGGCCTGCGCCTGCTGCCCGGGCGCTTCATGGTGATCGAGCAGGCGATGGGGCTGCCGCTGACGCGCGGCGCTGCTGCCACCGCACTGCTCGCCGGCTTCGTCGAACAGGCCAAGGCGAGCGGCTATGTCGCGCAGTCGCTGGCTCGGCACGGCATCCGCGGCGCTGCCGTCGCGCCGGCGTCAAGCTGACCCACT
>NZ_JBFUCB010000123.1:0-12097 GCF_056405435.1 Rhizobacter sp. P1_G5
CCACGGCCTCGCGCATGCCGAGAAAGACGCCGGTCTGATTCAACGCGATGGACCACATCCATGAACTCGCGGAGAGTTCGTCGAGCCGTTCGTACGATGCAGCCGCGGCCGCGTTGACCAGCACGTCGAGTCGCCCGCTTCGCTCGATGACGCGGTCCACCGCGCTCTGCCATGCCAGCTCGCTGGTGACATCGAGTGCCAACGCGCAGACATCGGGCGAGCGGTCGTTCGAAGCCGCAGGGTCGCTCGCGAACACCGTCGCTCCCTCTTCGACGAAGAGCTTGGCCACCGCGAGCCCGATCCCCGCCTCCGCCCCTGTCACAAGGGCCACTTTGTCTTTGAGTCTCATCATGAGACACAGGCTAGTGGAAGGGTCCTCGTGCGTATTCGCAGATCTTGCGCATCCCTTTCCCGCGTTTGCGCTCCTGAAGTTCTGAAGCTCAATCCACCTCGAGGCGCTGGTCGCGGCACAGCGCGCGGTACTGGCCCGGCGTCACGCCGGCCGCCTTGCCGAAGACGCGCGTGAAGCTCGCCTGCGATGCGAAGCCCGTGTCCAGCGCAATCTGCGCCAGCGACGCACCGTCGGCGGCCAGCATCGCCTTGGCCGCTTCGATCCGGCGTTCGCTCACGTAGCGATGCGGCGGCACGCCCATCGCCTCGCGGAACAGGCGGGCGAAATGGAAGGGGCTGAGGCAGGCCTGGCTGGCCAGGCCGTCCAGCGACAGAGCGGTGGCCAGGTGGGCTTCGATGAACTCGAGCACGCGCTTCAACCGCCGGCGGTCGAGCGTTGGCGCCGTCGGCGGCACGCGCCAGCGGTCGACCGTGTAGTGCCCCATCAGGCGTGCTGCGACCGCGGTGCGAATGCCGTCGCAGAAGATGCGGTCATCGTGCCGGTTGCCGCTGCGCATGAACGCCTGCAGCGCGCCCCCGAGTTGTGCCATCACAGGGTCGGCGACCGCTGCCGCGTAGGCGAGACGGCATCGATCCGGATCGATGCCGTAGTCGGCCAGGGCACTTCGTTCCAGCAGGCTGGCCGGCATGAACAGATGCAGGCATTCGAGCGGCGCGTCGAGCTCCAGCTGCGTTTCATGCGTCCCCGCCGGCACCAGCCAGCTCGTGCCGGGCAGTGCCACGCGCTCCTGCCGCTGGCCATCGCCGGTGCGCCGCACCGTGCCCTGGCCGGACAGGATGATCACGAGCTCCGTGCAACTGGACGTGACGGGGTTGTAGGCACCGCCCGGCACCTGCCGGTGCTCCGCACGCAGCGTGTCCCACTCCGTGGTTCCGGCCAGCAGCTCGCTGCTGGCGTACTTCACATCACTTTGTGTCTGCAGCGGCATCGACGATCCTTCTGGCGGGGGGTGCCATGAGGATCGCTGGACCAGTCTTGCCGATCAAGTTAAGTGCGGTTAGGTCCTTGCGCTGCCGAAGTGCAGGCCGCCCCAACGCAGTGCGTGCCATGCATGCTGGCTTGCGGTTTTGCTTGCGGCTCTCTCAGGGCTTGTCGAGCCGTGCAAGAAGGTCGGTCGCCACCACGAGGTCGCGCGTCGCGAAGCCTTCGGTGAACTCACCGTGGATCGGCCGCAGCATCGCGCGAGCGTCTGCCGTCCGCGACTGCAGCAGCCAGAGCCTGGCCAGATCGTTGGCGGCCCGCAGCCGCCATGACAACGCGCCGATCTCGATGGCCATCGTCATCGACTCGGCGAGCACCGCCTCGGCCTCCGCCGCCCGGCCCGTGGCCGCGAGGATGGACGAGCGGATGCGCAGCAACTCCGGAATGCACCAACGCTCGTTCTGGGTGACGGCGCCATCGAGCGCGGCCCGCATCGCGGCTTGCGCCTCGCCGAGACGCCCGCTTCTGGCGAGGGCGTCGGCCAGGACGCCCAGATAGAAGGGCATCCGCGCCAGGTAGTTGATCGCGCGGAACTCCTCGATCCCCCGAGCGAGGTCGTCGATCCCCTGCGCGGGCACGACGGCCTGCCCGCAGGCGAGCGCTGCGCGATAGAAGACGACCACCGGGCGCCGGACACCGATGCCATGTCGAAGCACTTGCTCTTCGAGCAGCTCGACGTAGTAGCTGCATTCGTCGTGATGTCCCGAGAGAAAGAAGATCGGACACGCCCACGACAGGCAGTTGCTGACCGAGAACCAGTACCTGGTCCTGAGCGCGGCATCGACCGTGGCGGCCGCCGTGCGCGCAGCCGTCTCGGGCGAGCCCGTCAACCACTGCGCGTGCGACAGCACACTCCCGAGATCGACGTTCCGGTAGACCAGGAAGCGCACGAGTCGCGAGTCGTTGAAGTCGCGCGCATCGGGGTTGTAGAGCCGCTCGAGACGCTGCCTCGCGCTGTGCAGCTTGCCGACGAACAGTTCGCCTATGGCGAGATAGTTCTCCCGCTCTCGCGCCGCGGACGAGTCCTCGGCGGCGACAGCGGCGGCGATCGACGCGCAGCTCTCGAGCGTGCGGATCCCGTCGTCGTTCCGGCCCCCCATGATCTCGCAGGCACCGATGGTCCTCAGGCATCGGAGCCGGGCGTCGACGTTGCCGAGCCGGACCGCGATGTCCAGGGCCCGATGCATCGCGCTCATCACCTGGGGCGTGAGGCCGCGGGCAAAGAGGGTGTTGCCTGCCAGGGACATCTGGAGATGCATCTCGATCGCCGTCCCGGATTGCCCGGCTGCGTCGAGCTCCGCGACGGCCTCGCCGACGTGCCGGCGGCATTCCTCGGTCAGCGACAAGTGGTTCCAGAGGAGGACGCCTGCGGCGGTCAGGCGGATGCGCAGCGATCGCAGCGCCTCATCGCGCCCCGACCAGGCGAGCGCAGCGCGAAGGTCCTCGAGGTAGTGCCCGTAGGAGGCCTCCCACTCGTGCAGCTCGATGCGTTCCCAATCGGTAGCGGCCCGCTCGAGCACCGCGCACAGGTGTTCCGCATGGCGGCTGCGGACCGTGGCGTCCTCGGCACTCACCCGCAGGCGTTCGAGGCAGTAGGCGCGCGTGGTCTCGAGGAGGCGATAGGTCAACTGGTCATTTCTGGTGTCCATCACGAGCAGCGACTTCGAGGACAGCCGCGACAGCGCATCCATCACCTCCGCTGCGTTTGCGCCGGACACGGCGCTCGCTCCATCGGCGCTGAAGGTGCCGGCGAACACCGCGATGGCGCGCAGCAGGGCGGCCTCGTTTACCGACAGGAGCCCGTAACTCCAGTCGAGGGTCGCCAACAGGGATTGCTGCCTCAGCGGCGCGCCGGGTGGGCCGAGCCTGAGAAGCCGGAATCTGTCGTCGAGCATCTGCAGGATCTGCACGGGGGAGAAGGCAGCAGTCTGGGTCGCGGCCAGTTCGATCGCCAGTGCATTGCCATCGAGCCGCCGGCAGATTTCAGCGACCGCCGGGGCGTCGCCATCCGTCAATCGATAGCCCGAGCGCTCGGCAGCGCGTGCGGCGAACAGTTCGACGGCGGGAAACCTGCGGGCCTCGTCCGCTGCGGGATGCTCGCTCGGGTCGCATTCCAGCCCGCGCAGGCGATGCACTCGCTCGCCCCGGATCCGAAGGGGCTCACGGCTCGTCGCGAGGATGCGAACGCCATCGAGGTGAGCCGCCAGCCTCTCCACGGCAGCCGCCACCGCAGGCAGCAGGTGCTCGCAATTGTCGAACAGCAGGGTCTTCTGTTGCCGCCGCAAGGCATGCACGACGCTCGACAGCGGATCGCCACTCGTCACGCCGAGGCCGAGCGCCGACGCAATCGCCGCTGGCACGAACTGCGGGTCGCTGATCATCGCCAGGTCGATGAATGCGGCGCCATCGGCACGCTGCGTTGCCGCTGCATGAGCCGCCGCGACCGCGATGGTCGTCTTTCCGACGCCGCCGGCGCCGACGATCGACACGATCCGAGCCTCATCGAGGCCGCGCCGGACGCCTTCGATGGCCTGCGCCCTCCCGAAGATTCGTGCAGTTCCGGCGGGCAAGCTCCCGCTGCGTGCTGACGGCGATGCAGCGTGCGGTCCGAATCCCGGCAGCTCTACGGTCTGGACAGGTGCGATGAATCGATAGCCTCGCCCCGTGACCGTCGCGATGTACCTGGCAGCGCCTGCTTCGTCGCCCAGCACCCGTCGCAACGCCACCATGTTGACCTTGAGGTTCTCCTCCTCCACGACGGCGTCCGGCCAGGCTCGATCCATCAGATCGCGCTTGCTGACGACTTCGCCCGGCCGCTCGACCAGTGCAGTCAGGATGTCCAATGCACGGCTTCCGATGCGGACGGGAACGCCATCCCTCAACAGCAACTGGCGATCGGGACTCAGCACGAAGGGTTCGAACGCGAAATGGCGAGGTGCTTTCCGGGTGGAGTCGCTGGTCACGGCCAGCTCCCGTCATCGTGGCCCACTGTCAATCCTCCCGAGACTCCGTCGACGATCTCCGAAGCACTCACCCTGCTTTTGATCCGTTCTGATTCAGTTGCCGGCACCCGCACTGCGAGGATCGGCGCGGATTATCGGAGGTTTTGGCGCACTGTGGCGCAGACCAGAAAGGGCTTCTGGTGCCTCGGGTCGGGGTCGGAAGGCCGCAAAGATGTTTGCTTGTGGATGGTTTGGCGCAATTTCGGCGCACTCTCACACGTCTCAGCGAGAAATAAATCTCTCGTCGACCAGGCTCTGTTGAACGTCTGCTCTCGCGAGCAGCGAAGTAGAGCTATCGACCCGTTGCTGACCTTCGACGTCGCGCTCTCAAAGCCGCAAAGCCGCCATTCAGGGACCTGTGGCCTATCGAAGTAGGAACGCCTGCTTGTACATGAAGGAGGAAGCTGCTTGGGGCCAGCGCAAACCAGCCGCGAGAGCCGCAGCTTGATCCGAAGCCTGCCCGTCGAGCAAGACGTGACTCTGCGGCTGTGAGTTTGGCTGGACGACGACCACTACCTGTAGCGTGTGGAGTCGCCCGTCATGTCGCGGCAGCATAGGCGCAACTGCACGAAGGAGTCGGACCTGGAGTTCATCGGTGCCCGCCGTGATGCCTTGGGGCGGCTGGCCTCGGAACCCAGTTGTGCCTGGGTACACCGCGAAGTCTCCGAACTTGTACTGCTCGCGCTCAAGCGCGATGGCCTTCAGGAGTGCTTGACCAAAGCCGAGGTACCACTCTTGCACGGCTGTGTCGGCTGCTTCGACGATGGTAGAACCAATGCCGATTTGCGTGGACGCGAGATACGACTGGTTGGAGCCGTCGAACAATACGGCGAAGTTGGAACTCAGCACAAATTGTCCGGCGTGTCGGGTTGTGCTCTCCAGGACGGGATCAATGCGAACGATCTGTTTTCCGATCGAAATTTCACCATTGCGCACGGAGTATGCAGGGGACGCACCGGCGGAGGCTCCCGCTGAGGTGAGTAGCTTCTGCAGACTGCTGGCAAGAAGGTCTTCTTCGCTTGCAGCCAGGGCATGGAAATGAACCGTCGCCGCGACGGCAAGAACGGCGAGAAGGCGCGCAAGTCTTGGATTCATTGGGCGCTCCTTGCGCTCGATGGTTCGCATACCAAAGCATTCTGACAGCGACGCATAAGGCGAAGGCATCTGCACGCGCGCGCAGGCAGCAAGACGAGCCTGCCGTGTGCTTCAGCGAGCCAGACTGAAAGCCGTCGTTGGCGAATGACTGCAAGTGGCGGCGGGCATTCGACCACAGGGTGCGAGCGGCAGCAACCGATCAGTTGCTGCCRTTCGCCTTRGGTGCTCGAAGGCTTGCTCTGCAGTGGAAGCTGGACACGCTGTGCCAGTCACCAAGTTTCCGCTGCTGCGGTGCCTTGGTGATACCGCATTTGCCAGCGGTCCCCGATCCGAACCCAGAGTGATGAACGCAAGGTGTGGCGCGATAGCGAGCCGTCGGTTTGCCGGTGTGCCGCCCGATAGGTGAGAAGCGCAACTCCAGGCTGCAGCTCTGTTGCGACGTACTTGTAGGCGACAACCTCGGCAGGGGTTGCTTCGGCAAGGAGCTTCTCGACGATGGCATCACGGCTCCAGTACTGCCCGGACCGTCCGATCTCTTCGAAGTCAGCATGCAGCAATGCGTTTACCCGTGGCGCACTTCCTCGAACCTCGGGACGGTGCAAATCGGCTTCGAGCTCGGAAAGCGTGCTGACAAGCTCAATGTTCGACATGTCACCCCTGTTGCGACTACTTGTGAGCCCTGAAGATTACCGTCTTGAGAGACCGCTTCAGCCTGAAACGATCGGACGGGTCGCGCTGTCGGGAGACCGCTCATGGCCGGATGCGGGTGCAGGCGCGACCGGAACCCCCCGCCCATAATCTGCGCTCCACTGCGACGCTCACAGATCTCCACCCATGCGTGTCTACCTCGATGATGAACGGGCTACCCCCGATGGGTGGGTTCGTGTCTACTGGCCAGAAGAAGCGATAGCCCTGCTCGAGTCGGGCCAAGTCGAGGAGATCAGTCTAGACCACGACCTCGGGGACGACGAGCACGGAACCGGATACGACGTTGTCCTCTGGATTGAGGAGGCCGTGGCGCTTCGCGGATTCAAACCGCAGCGCATGTTCGTCCACTCCGCGAATTCATCCGCCAAGGAGAAGATATTGTCAGGCATTTATGCGATCCAGGCCCTGTACCGAGGCCGTAGCCGGCCAGATACCTGACGGTCGCGAACGTCCGCACCTGGCGGCGGCAGCCGTTCGCTCACTTGAGCGGCGAGACTTCGCCGACACGTTGCCACAATCCGAATCCGACGGCTCGCAACGATACCGCTCGGCTTCAGGCTAGGACTTCCACGCCAATCAGATGCCCTTGGGCGTCAAAGTCCAAGTACAAGTCCGGGCCCTTGTACGGCAACAGGCTCGCTAGACGCACTGTTTTTTTCACGCAGCCAGGAGATCCTTTGCCTGGGTGACCGGGCAGGGACAAATAGGCAACGTCGTGATCGTCCGGGTTGACGGCAAGAGAGATATCACTGGTATCCATTTGAATCTCTGAAGATCGAACTGATGAGCAGGAGCTTCAAGTCGGCTGCGCCGAAGGAGACGTTCACGAAGGGCAGCTTCTGGCCGATTGTTGCCATCTAGGAAGCACTCGCCTGTCTGCCGCACACCGGACAAATAATGCGCTTGGCATAGCTGACGAGCGTGAGTCCGCAGCAGCCGCCTTCTTGGCTTGTGCCGTATCCCTCGGCGACAAAATCCCCAGGATACTGGGGTCGCGCCAGCAAAAGCAGTTCCCATGGCGACGGTGTGCCTGACGCCTCATTGAATCGATGAGCCTTGGCAAGCACCAGTTTGGCGGACTGCCATTCAGGGCGACTCACTTCGGCCTCCCGCGCCTCCAGCGCCAAGGCGACTATCTCCACCAGCCGTCGCTCCGGCAGCGACTTCAAAACCTCCACAAGGTCTCGATCCGACTGCAAGTTCGTCATATTGGGTCCAGCCGAGGAGGAGGCGCGTGCAAGGCAATCTCCCAGTCTTCGTATGGCGGCTCGACCTTGAAGCTCGGGTCGTAGTACGCCCGAAGGTAGTCGGTGGCTCGCCTTTGCGCGTAGTGCGCATTCATTACGCGCCCCTCCTCATCAAGCCGCAAGACGTTCGCGAAGATCGCGTAGACCTGCTCGATCGCGCTCGGATCATTTCCATACAGCTCTAGATAGTCGATGCCTTCGAGCGTGTATTGCGTGCCGCTTGCCATGAAATAGGCGAACGTTCGCAGCGCTCCGCTGAATGAGTGACTCAGGTGTGGCATAGAGGTTCGGGATTGCCATGCGCAGCCTACCTGAAACCGGTCGGTGGCGATCGTCTGCTGGTGGCCGAGAGAAGACCGACCGTGGCTAAGCTCTTGGCAGATCCGCGAAGTCATCCGCGACTTTGGTCAACACCCCAGTTTCATGCGACCAGTGATGAACCGCATCCCCAAAAGCGTCACCGTTTCGCAGGATCACCAGTTGGTCGCCAGACCCGTTCCCGGCGATGGCCAGCGCGCGCGAGGGAAACTTCGGCCACTGCTGAAGGGCTGCGGCCTCCTTGATCGCGTGGTTCGACATTCGGCTCAACCGTCTTCGGTCGGATGAATCGGCAATCGGATACAGCCGCCAGTCCTCGTTGAGCACATCGAGATCGCCGCCGTTGGCCGCCCGCATCGCATTGGCGTAGGACGACGGCAACGAGCTTGCGAGTTCGCGTTCGGCTGCTTCTATGAACGAGGCTGCAAGGTCAAATGGCATACGGTCGACAGTCGATTAAAGCATGGCAGATGGCGTGACCCTCGCTGGTCTTGCCGAGACACCAGTATCGCGCTTGGAAGCAGCCGCTCGCGAACGTCAGCTTGTGGCCGATTGGTGCCAGCGAGCAGGCAGTCTACCGTTCAGTCTGCACGGCGAGGACTGTCAACTCGCGTCCACCCAGTTCGAGAGAATTTCGCCAGACGTGCTTCACGCCAGGCACCTCCGAGAACGTACCTCGATACGCCTTGTGAAGAAGCTCTTTGCGCAGGACTGGCGTGAGCGAGGCCAACGCGGTCGTCGGGATGTTCGAGGCCCAGGTCATAGCAAAGCCAGTGAAGTTGCTGTGACTTCCCTGCGCGACGTGCTCGGCGCCAGCGTAGCTGACGATGTAGGTGAAGAGTGGCATGGGGCGAATTCTATGAAGCCTGAAAGCCGCCTCTCGCGAATGACGGCTCATGGCCGACCACAGACTTCGAGCGCCGCACGCGACAGGCCCTGGGCGACTGGGCGCCAGCGCGCGAAATCTCGACGCCTACCTCACCACGGGGGACATGAAGGAGAGCCGAATAGTCGCCCCGAACTCATGTGCCGCTTGGACAACATCCAGTGGTACGTAGAAGTTCGACCAATTGCGAGGCGTATGGATGCCGATCCCGAGCTCGACTACCCGGAATCGGCCTGCGATTTCTGAAGCAATCCAAGAGAGGCTTCCATACACCTGCCCTACCTCACAGTCGACTACCTGATAGATTTCACGAGGATGCGGCCCGGGCGTTGCGCCGCCCCGGTGCCCGGTAAACCTTCTCGAAAACCGCTCGTAGGCAGCCTCGTGAAGCCCTCGTACAACGATCGAATACGAAACAACGTCGGGGTCCGATGAAGTCATGGAGGAAGACTACCCGAAAGCCGCCTTTCGCCAAGGACTGCAAGTGGCCGATAAGGGACATGCGGGAACCACGCCATTCATGCTCGCCGATTCGGAGCTACGCGATCCGCGAGGGCTTCAATAAGTGCCGGCTCTCCACGAAGCGACAAGCCGAAACCGGACTGAGCGACGGCCACAAGGTCAGCGCCTGGGAGCGATATCTCGTACAGCGCGACTTCTTGGGGGCCGCCCAGGATCCACTCTCTGTCAACGATCGAGCCGCCCATCGTCTCGACCTCGGCAACGAGCCGATAGAACAGGTCGTCGTCGTACTCAGAGCCCAGTAGGAGTTCGGTCATAGCGCTGCCGAGCGTACCCGAAAGTGGTCGCCGGTGACCGGCTGGAAGTGGCCGATCACGGGCTTCCTACGATCACTATTCATATTGATCGACGTCGATGCCGGAGGCCTGAATCTCCTCAGCACTCGCCGAACGAAGAGCATCCATAGCGTCGCAGTGAGGGCATCTTGCTACACCCTCACTCCGCCAACGTTCCTGCGGTTGAAGCAGGCGCGCGTCKGCAAACTGGGAGCCTTCCTCGGCACACTCGATGCTGATCCTGCCGCAACTGCAACACTTGATCAACAGCAACGAAGTGCCTTGTCCGCAAGCCGGGCAAGACCTTCTCAGATGCCAAGCAGGCGAATCGATTTGCATGGGACGGTCTCGGGAAAAAACTGGCGCGTCGGAGCGGCAACTAGCCTATCCGAAAGCCGTCGTCCGCGAGCTTCCGCTCGTGGCCGCTACCGGCGATCGCTGGCAGCCCACTGTTCGAAGAACTCCAGCTGCTGAGAAACGCTGGCGGGGATTACATCCGGACCTTCCGAGAAGATTTCGACCAGGTCAGCCGTTGAGGCATGCAGTCCAGGGCTCATTCTGTACGCCTTCAAGCCTACGCCCATGCTACGTGCCATCGCAGATGGATAGACATTCAGGCTAGAGCCATAGCAGAACAATCGTAGCCCTTTCTTCTCGAGTTGAAGCCGAATCAAACAGAGCGCTTCGAAGAAGTCGCAAGCGCTGGCCGAGATCTTTGAGCCTCGATAGCAGCACACTAGCCTGCACGAGTCGTTGACGACATGCTCGGCGATCGTGGCGATCTCGTCGTCCTCACCGCCGACGAGCCTAATCTTGTGAATCGTCACCTGACCCTCCCAGAGCGGATCTAGATGAGTCTACTGAAGTCGCCAAGCCGCAAAGCTGTCATATGCCAGCGGCAGCTCCTGGCCGGCTGCGGTACTCGTCACCGGCCTCATGCATCACGAGTAGATGATCGTGATTGACAAGAAGAACAATACAGCCAGTGTGAACGCCACCTGCTTCAGTCTCTTCTCAAAGAGAAGGGGATTCTTCCTGATCCATGCGACAGATGCGTCGACCTTGAGCCTGACCACGTGATCGACCGGCAAGAGCCGAGTAACTAGAACGGCAGCCCCACCGAGGGCCGCAACGATGATCAAGAACGAAGACATGAGAATGATGCTGGTCATGCTGTGGCGTCGAAGAGATGGTTGTGCGGACAGCCGCACCGATATGGCGTCGCGCAATGCTAGCGGGGCATAGGCTCATGCCAACACGGTGCTGCGCATCCAGAAGGAGTCATCCGCGAAAGACAGCTCGTGGCCGACTGTTGCCGGTCGCCCGCGGTGCCTGTTCGCCTGTAGGCGACCCGTAACCGCCTTCGCGTCAGTCGATTTCGACGGCGGAAAGCCGTCAGTCAACGTCAAGTCCATCGGCGGTAGAAGGCCCTCCGCTGGATCGAAGGCTTAGATGGACCGCTACCTTCCGCACGATCCACGGGACCGCTACGAACCACTGCCAATATCCGACTGCAACGCCAGCTAACCACATTGGGACGAAGCCGGCGAACGGCTCGTAGGGGATGCCGAGTACGCGAGTCGTCTCGCTGGTGGCATAGCCAGAGAACCCAACAGCGAAAAGCCCAGAAGGAAACGACAGGAAGACCATGAGCCAGAACGCGGCAACCGGCATGTCGTGGACGTCGCGCTGCGCGAATGAGAAGACCAACACCGCAAGGCAGGCCGCCACCCATAGCAGCAGGAATATCCGACCGAGTATTCGATGAACTTTCATGTCATCCAACGATAGTCCAAGCAAGAACGGTCATCATTGACCGGCAGCTCATGGCCGGCTACAGCCTTTCGAGTTATGTTGTTGACCCGCTGCGGCTCGATGACGCGGATGCAACTCCTTCATACCTGCCCGCTGCAAGATTGGCGAGGATAGAAAACGCCAGGTGCGAGTAGGTCGCTTCCGGTCCACTGTCTGCCGGAGCGTAGCGCAGGCGCATGATCGTCCAATTTTGTTGAAAGCGCTCGTTCGCAGCGGCCAGTCCTTCCATCACCGCGGACACCACGCCGTCTTCCGACAGCGAAGTTGCGCCAGCATCGCCAAGCCTTTCAACTGCAGTGCGCATGCCATCGCCGCTGCCGATCTCAAGCTGCAGGATGTTGTGCTTCGGGCCTGTGATCCGACTGGCCGACAAGAAGGGGCCGACTTTGCTGAAGTGCATCACTCATTCTGCCTCGCTGGTGCGCGGTCATGAGTGCCCGCGGTGGAATGAGGAGAGAGGTGACTGCACCGCATGAAAGCCGTCAGTCGCGACCGTCCGCAAGTGGCCGTCAAGAGCCAGTCGCCTCCGTGTCTTCATCACGGATGACGATCTCGCGCCTGCGCAGGCAGATCCGAATACTCTGCGGAGAAGGGCTCGGACAGCTGCTTTTCGAGCAGGCTGCAAAGGTTCCAAAGAGCCCTGGCTTCGGCTTGGTCAGCCATCGATAACTGATCAGGCTCCGCAAAGCGACTGACGAACTCAAAGAACAGGAGCGCCTCAGCCACACTGCATCGATGCGGATCACTTCAGCAGTTCCCGCAGCCAGGCGGCGTACTCGGCGGCGCAGCCTGCCGGCTACTTGATCGACACCATCCTTGCCGCCGGACACTCTGGC
>NZ_JBFUCB010000124.1:0-12073 GCF_056405435.1 Rhizobacter sp. P1_G5
GCGCAGGCCCTGCGCCAGGGCCGTCGGCGGGCGGCCCAGCAAGGCCGGCAGCGCGTTCACGGCCGGCACGCTGCCGCGCTCCAGCAGGCGCATCGTCTCGGGGCTGAAGGCCTTCTGCGGCAGCAGCTGCGCCACACGGGCCGCGAGCTTCATCAACGGCATCGGCACCGGCAGCCACAGCGGCCGGCCCAGGCCGAGCGCCGCGCGGTAGGCGGCCAGCATCTCGCGGTAGCTCACGCTCTCGGGGCCGCCGATCTCATGCACCACGCGCAGCGTGCCGCGCTGCTCGACCAGCCGGGCGATCGCCTCGGCCAGCTCGTAGACGTGCAGCGGCTGCAGCCGTTGCGCACCGCGCCCCGGCAGGCTCACGATCGGCAGCGCCGCGAGTGTCGCGAACAGCGCGGCGCTCGCGCTGCGCGGCCCGTAGACCAGCGACGGCCGTAGCACCGCCCAGTCGATCGGCAAGGTCGCGAGCAGGTCGTCGGCGAGCAKCTTGCTGTGCAGGTATGCGCTGACTATGCCCGCGGGGCCGACGCCGAGCGCCGACACCTGGATCACCCGCCGCACACCCGCGAGCGCCGCACCGCGGAACAACTCGATCGGCCCCTGCGCATGCACGCGCTCGAAGCGCTGCCCGCGCGAAGGCACCAGGATGCCGACGCAGTTGACCACCGTGTCGACCTGCGCCTCGCGCAGCCGCGCGGCCCAGTGCTGCGGCGACACCGGGTGGGAGAAATCGAGCGGCCAGTGCTCGCGCGCCGCGCCCGGCCGGCGCGAGGCTTCGATCACCTTGTGGCCGCGCGCACGCAGCGCATGCACGACCGCTGCACCGATGCAGCCGGTCGATCCGCAGACGAGGACCTTCATGATGGACTCCTTGAGAAGCAGCAGCGCGCCGGCGCCGCGGCATCGAACGCGCGTACCGCCTCGGGTTCGAGCGCCTGCAGCGCGGCGCGGGGCGGCAAGCTGGCCGGCAGGCTGATGTCCCACACGAGGCCGGCCCGCTGCAGCGCGCACAGCACCCACCAGCCCGGATCGGCCTGGCCGGGGTACAGCCCGAGGCGGGCCGAGCCGGGAAACGCGTGGTGGTTGTTGTGCCAGCCCTCGCCGAAGGTGATGAGGCCGCAGCCGCGCACGTCGTGGCCTTGCACGCCGGCGCCGTCGACATGCCAGCTGCGGTGGCCGGTGCGGTGCGCGAAGTGGCCGACCATCCAGTGCCCGGTGAGGCCGACGACGCAGCGCAGGCACACGCCCCACAGCACCCAGCCGATGCCGCCGAGCGCGAAGAACAGCAGCGCCCACGGCAACTGCTGCAGCAGCCAGTGGCGCTCGAGGGCCATCAGCACACGGTCGTTCGCGAGGTGCGCCGGCAGCTCGAAGCGCGGCGGCCGGGCGAGGCGCAGCTCGCAGTGCAGCTGCCACCACGCGTCGACGAAGAAGCTGCGGCGGTGCGCGAAGAAGTCGTGGCAGCGCGGCTGGCGCTGCGCCCAGTCGCGCAGGTCGTGCGTGCGCATCATGCCGGCCGGGCCGGCCATGCTGACCAGCACGCCGAGGTAGACCAGCACGCGTTCGAGCCACAGCGGGCAGGCATACGCGCGGTGGATCAAGCGGCGGTGCATGCCGAGCGAGTGGCCGAGGCACAGCGTGACGGCGCTGCTCGCGAGGAACAGCGCGAGCCCGCTCCAGCTGGCGTAGCGCGTGACGGCCAGCACGCCGCCGGCGAGCATCGCGAACCACCACAGCGAGCGCTGCGGCGCCCACGCGACGCGGCCCTCGACCGCGCTGCATCCCTCCGTGGCGTGAACCGTGGTGACCTCGTTGCGCATGGCCGCCTCACTCGCCGCGGTGGGTGCGGCAGGCGCCATCGCGGCAGGCCTGCATGCGTGCCGCCATCCGCGCCGCACGGACCCGCCGGATGCCGCGCACCAGCGGTGCGCTCGCTCGCGAGATCGCCTGGCGATGGCGTGCGAACCACCGGTAGCCCAGTTCGAACGCAGGCTGCAACGGCGCCCAGCCGACCGGCTTCAGCACCCAGCCGAGACCGACGGCCTCGTAGGCCAGCCGCAGCACCTGCACGCCGTGCAGCACCCGGCCGTCGGCCGCGACGGCGTGGATCTCCTCGTTCATCGCCTGCAGCGTGATGCCATACGGTGTCGGGTCGAAGCCTTCGGCGCTGATGTCGACGAAGGCCAGGCGGCCCGCCGCATTGCGCTCCCACAGGTGGTCCATCTCCAGCGAGCACACCGGGCAGGCGGCGTCGTAGAGCAGCGTCATCGGGTACAGGGCGTTGTTCATGGCAGATCGCTCCGTCAGTAATTTCTGTCTTTAGAGAAATTAATCGGCAAAAAATTTTGAGATCAGGGCCCGAGCAACTGCGCGGGGTTGATCTCCTCGGGCGCCGCGTTGCCGTCGCGGCCCAGCAGCTTCTTGATCTTCGCGCCGAGCTTCAGCACCTTGGTCAACGTGTCGGTGTCGAGCTTCAGCATCTCGTCGCTCCACGCCGTCAGCGTGACCAGCAGTTCCTGCGTCTCGCGGATGCGCAGGCGCGCTTCGGCCGGGTCGCGGCTCAGTGCCGGATCGGCCAGCAGCTCGTTCAGCACCTCAATGGTGGGCGCGATCTCGCGGCGTTGGCGCTCACGCACCACGGTGCGCAACAGCTCCCACACCTGCGTGGAGGTCTCGAAGTGATCGCGCCGGTCACCGGCCAGGTGCACGAGCTTGATCAGGTTCCAGCCCTGCAGCTCGCGCAGGCTGTTGCTGACGTTCGACCGCGCCACATCGAGCGTGTCGGCGATCTCCTCGGCATGCATCGGCCGGCCGGTGATGAACAGCAGCGCGTGGATCTGCGCCACCGTGCGGTTGACACCCCAGCGCGTGCCCATCTCGCCCCAGTGCAGGACGAATCGGGACAGGGTCGGAGACAGGTTCATGGAGCGGACTCTAGGGTTGTCGAATATTTCTGTCAAGACAGAAATAAAGAAATCCCGGACGACACGATCCAGCCTTCGAGCGGATCGGCATCCGCCGGCCGGCCGAAGCCCGCCTGCCCGGCCGCCCAGGCGGCCTGCATCAGGCACAGCACGGCATCGAGCCGATCGCCCGACGCATCGGCCACCAGCGCATCGCGCTGCGCGTGCGACAGGCGCAGCCGCAGGCCGAGGCGCGAGCGGCCCTGCTCCAGCGCATCGAGCAGGTCCTTGCGGGCGATCAGGCGATCGGGCGTCTGCCGCGCCTTGTCGTCGGCCTTGTACGAGCGGCGGCCGATCAGCTCGCGTGCCAGCAGGCCGGGGTAGCCCTCGAGGGCGACGCGCTGCGCATCGCCCGGATGCAGCCCGGGCAGGTCGACACCGGCGTCGATCAGCAGCGGCACGCCGGCATGCAGCATGTACGCGACCGGCGGGTTGACCCACTTCATCGACGGCGACGAGCCGGCTGGGCCATCGGCCGCGCGGTGCGCGAACTTCGCGCCCACCGGGCGGGCATCGCAGAACGCCGCGAAGCGCGTGCGGATCTCGTCGCGCGACAGGCCGGCATAGTGGCGCATCAACGGCAGCCAGTCCATCGGCCAGCCGAGCGCCTGCACCAGCTCGCGCGGCAGGCCGAACGGGAAATCGAAGGCAGCGAGCCACGGGCCGGGCGTGCGCAGCCACGCGGCGAAATCATCGAAGCTCTCGTGCGTGTCGACACGTTCCAGCCGCACGACATTGCGCGACGCCTGGCCGCGCGCCACGGTGATCGGCTTGCGGCGCRTCGGCCGGCTGGTGAAATCAACGCCGGCGAGGTGCCAGTCCGGGAGAGAAGCAGAGGTCATTGGGGTGCCGGTACAGTCGAGCCCACACTCTAGCGATCTCCCATGGCCGACACCCCTGCCGACAAGTCCACGCCCTCGCCTTCTTCACGCGAGGAATCGAAAGAGCGGGACACGAAAGAGCGGGAGCCGAAGGAGCGCCTGGTCACCACCGAACACCGCACGATGGTCGGCAAGCGCAGGCTGGACTACAGCGTGACCTGCGGCACCGTCGTGCTGCGCGAGGACGAGCAGCGCGACGGCCAGCGCAGCGCCGACAAGCCGCGCGCCAGCCTGTTCTTCGTCGCCTACACGCTGAAGGGCGCGAAGCCCGAGACGCGGCCGGTCACCTTCAGCTTCAACGGCGGGCCGGGCTCGAGCAGCGTATGGCTGCACCTGGGCATCCTCGGGCCGCAGCGGGTCGTCACCGACGAGATGGGCAACGCGCCACCACCGCCCTATGCGCTGACCGACAACGAGCACACGCTGCTGACCGACAGCGACCTGGTCTTCATCGACCCGGTGGGCACCGGCCATTCGCGCATGGTCGAGGGCGAGAAGGTGACCGAGTTCCACGACTACCAGCGCGACCTCGATGCGGTGGGTGAGTTCATCCGGCTGTACCTGGCGCGCTACGGCCGCTGGGGCAGCCCGAAGTACCTGATCGGTGAAAGCTACGGCACGACGCGCGCGGCCGGCCTCTCGCTGCACCTGCAGGACAAGCACGACGTGTTCCTGAACGGGGTGATGCTGGTGTCGCTGGCGGTGGACCTGCAGACCTTGCACTTCGACCACGGCAACGAGCTGCCCTACCCCTTGTTCCTGCCGACCTATGCGGCCACCGCCTGGTACCACCGCGCGCTGGCGCCGGCGTTGCAGAAGAAGCCGCTGGCCGAGGTGATCGCCGCGGCCGAGGCCTTCGCGCTCGGCGACTACACGGTGGCGCTGATGCAGGGCTCGGCGCTCGACGCGAAGGCGCGCCAGCGCATCGCCGAGCAGGTGGCGCTGTACAGCGGGCTGAGCACCGCGTACGTGCTGCGCTGCGACCTGCGGCCGCGCGAGTTCCGCTACTTCAAGGAGCTGCTGCGCGAGCGTGGGCAGACGGTGGGCCGGCTCGACAGCCGCTTCCTCGGCATGGACCGCGACGATGCCGGCGAGGAGCCCGAGGGCGACCCGGCGATGAGCAACCTGCTGGGCGCATATGCGACCGGCATCAACCGGCTGCTGAAGGACACGCTGAAGTTCGAGACCGACGCGCCGTACGTGGTGCACGCGCCGATCTGGGACAAGTGGGGCTGGAAGGATTTCGCGGGCAAGTACGTGAACGTCGGCGGCAGCCTGCGGCGCGCGATGCATGCGAACCCTGCGATGCGGGTCTACGTGGCGAGCGGCTACTACGACCTCGCGACACCGCATGCCGCGGGCGACTACACGCTGAGCCACCTCGGGCTGCGCGAGCCGCTGCGCAAGAACATCAGCGTCAGCTACTTCGAGGCGGGGCACATGATGTACATCCACCAGCCGTCGTTGAAGCGGATGGCGGGGGAGTTGCGGGCGTTCGTGAAGGGGTGAGGCTCACCCCGTCGCCAACCCCACCACCCCGGCGGCAATGCACGCCGCCCCCGCGATGCGCGTCCCGCGCTCGCCCTCGCCCAGCAGCCGCCCGCCGAGCAGCGCGGCGAACAGCATCGACACCTCGCGCGCCGGCGCCACATGCGACAGCGGCGCCAGCCGCGCCGCATACAGCACCAGGATGTAGCCGAACGGGCTGACCACCGCCAGCACGAGCGCGTGGCGCCACAGCGCACGCGCCGATTCCATGAAGGCCTCGGGCCGCCGCAGCGCGCCGGGCAGCATGAACGGCACCCGCGCGAGGTTCCCGAAGTAGTCGATCAGGATCGGCGAGATCAGCATCACCTTCACCGAGTAGCCGTCGATCAGCGTGTACAGCGCGATCATGCAGCCGGTGGCCGCGCCGTAGCCCAGGCCCGCCATCACGCGCTGGCGCTGCACCGGGTCGTGCGCGCGCGCCCACAGCGACGGGCCGCCGGCGATCAGGAACACGCCGCCGGTGACCGCGAACACGCCCAGCACGCCGCCCAGGCTCATGTGCTCGTCGAGCAGCAGCAGCGCGCCGAACGAGCTGATCAGCGGCCCGGTGCCGCGCGCCACCGGGTACACCACCGTCAGGTCGCTCGCCGCATAGCCGCGCAGCAGCACGTTGAAGTAGACGAGGTGCGCGATGCCGCTCGCGAAGATCAGCGCCCATTCCTTCCAGCCCCACAGCGGCACCGCATCCCAGGCGGCCCAGATGCCGACCGGCGCCCACAGCACCAGGATCATCAGGCTGCACAGCAGTGCGAAGCGGCTGTCGCCGCCGGCCTTCTTGGCGACCAGGTTCCAGGCGGCGTGCAGCAGGGCGGCGATCAGGACGAGGCAGAGCGCGGTCAGGGACATGGGGTCGCAGGCGGGGCGAAACCCCGCATTGTCCGTCGTCGGGCCCGGATGCCCGACGTCGTGCGATCACCCCCGCGACGYCGCCACCCGCATCGTCACGAACTCCTCCGCCACCGTCGGGTGGATGCCGATCGTGCGGTCGAGCTGCGCCTTCGTCAGCCCCGCCTGCACCGCGACCGCGAAGCCCTGCAGCACCTCGCCGGCATCGCCGCCCACCATGTGCGCGCCCAGCAGCCGGTCGCTCGCATCGTCGACCASCAGCTTCAKCAGCGTGCGYTCGGTGCTGCCGCTCAGCGTGTGCTGCAGCGGCTTGAACTCGCTGCGGTAGATGCGCAGCACGCCGTGCCGCGTGCGCGCCACCTCTTCGCTCAGCCCCACCGTCGCGGCCTGCGGGTGCGTGAAGATCGCGGTCGGCACCGTCGCGTAGTCGAGCGCCGGCCGGCGGCCCTCGCCGAACAGCCGGTCGATCAGCACCATCGCCTCGGCCAGCGCCACCGGCGTCAACGCCTTGTGGCCGACCAGGTCGCCCAGCGCATGCACCGACGGCACGTTGGTCGTGAAGCCCTCGTCCACCGGCACCGTGCCGTCCTCGTTGACCTTCACGCCCACCTCGGCCAGCCCCAGGCCGCGGCTGCGCGCGCGCCGCCCGGTGGCGTGCAGCACGGTGTCGGCCTCGAGCACGCTGTCGTCGGCGAGCTGCAGGCGCTGCACCTCGCCACGCCGCTCCACCGCGGCGATGCGCGACTCGAGCCGGATGTCGATGCCCTTCTTGCGCATCTCGGCGGTGACGAAGCGCGCCATCTCGCCATCGAAGCCGCGCAGCAGCTGCGGCCCGCGGTGCAGCAGCGTCACCTTCGAGCCCAGCCCGTGGAAGATCGATGCGAACTCGCAGGCGATGTAGCCGCCGCCCACCACCACCAGCCGCTTCGGGAACGGCRACAGGTCGAACATGTCGTCGGAGCTCATCGCCCATTGCGCGCCCGGGCCCTCGATGCGCAGCGGCTCGCCGCCGGTGGCCAGCAGGATGTGCCGCGCGGTGAAGCGCTGCTCGTGCGTCGTCGTCTTCACCGCCACCGTGTGGGCATCGAGCAGCTTGGCCCAGCCGCGCACCAGCTGCACGTTGGCGCCGCGCAGCAGCTCGGCATACACGCCGTTCAGCCGCGCGATCTCGGCACCACGCCGCGCCTTCAGCACGTCCCAGTCGAACTCGGGCTCGGCCAGCGTCCAGCCAAAGCCGCGCGCCTGCGCGAAGGCCTCGTGGTAGTGCGCCGCGTAGCTGTACAGCTTCTTCGGGATGCAGCCGAGGTTCACGCAGGTGCCGCCGAGCGCGCTGCCCTCGGCCAGGATCACCTTCGCGCCGAGCTGCGAGGCCATGCGGCTCGCCCGCACGCCGCCGCTGCCGGCGCCGATCACGAACAGGTCGCAGTCGTAGGATGCGTCAGCTGTCACTGTCATGCGAAGGCTCCCTCTCTCTTTGTTCGCCATCATCCATCAGTGCCTGCAGCGTAGCGAGGCTGTCGGCCTCATGCAAAGGCTTGTCGCTGCGGATCCGCAGCATGCGTGGAAACCGCACGGCGATTCCGCTCTTGTGGCGCGGGCTCGCGTTGATGCCCTCGAAGCCGAGCTCGAACACCAGCGTGGGCCGCACGCTGCGCACCGGCCCGAACTTCTCGAGGGTCGTCTGTCGGATGATGCGGTCAACCTCGGCGAATTCGCCATCGCTCAAACCCGAATAGGCCTTCGCGAAAGTCACCAGCTGCAGCGCGCCGGCCTGCGCCGGCTCGCGCCGGGCGATCGCCTCGACCACCGCCTGCGCCTCGGCCGCATCGGCCGGCGGGCGGCTCCACACCGCGAAGGTGTAGTCGGTGTAGATACTCGCGCGCCGCCCATGCCCGGCCTGGGCGTAGACCAGCACCGCGTCGACGCTCAGCGGGTCGATCTTCCACTTCAGCCAGGTGCCGCCCGCCAGCCCCTCCTGCTTGCGCCGGCCGCTGCCGTACTGCGCCTCGGCATGCTTGAGCATGAAGCCCTCGACGCCCCGCGCCCGCGATTCCTCGCGCAGCGCGGCCAGCGCCGCCCAGCTGTCGCGCTGCTCGACGGGTGACACCCGCATCGTTCGCCCTGCGGACGCAGCTTCGAGCAATGCACGCCGCTCGCGCTGCGGCTTGCTGCGCAGGTCGACGCTCTCCCACTCGAGCAGGTCATACGCGATGAAGCTGGCCGGCGCATCGGCCAGCACGCGCTTGGTCAGCGTCTTGCGCGCGATGCGCTGCTGCAGCAGGTTGAACGGCGCGGGCGTGTCGCCCTTCCAGACCAGGATCTCGCCGTCGAGCACCGTGCCGTCGGGCCACTCGCGGGCCAGCGCCACGACCTCGGGAAAACGCTCGGTGACGAGCTCTTCGCCGCGCGACCAGATCCAGGTCTCGCCGCCGCGCCGCACGATCTGCGCCCGGATGCCGTCGTACTTCCATTCGACCAGCCAGTCGCCCGGCGCACCGAGCCGCGTGTCGAACTCGGGCGGCAGCCCCTCGACGGCATGCGCGAGGAAGAACGGATACGGCTGGCCGAGCGGCGCGGCCCCTTCGCCCTCCCCCGCGACCAGCGCCGCGAAGCGCGCCGCATCGGGCGTCTGCTTCGCATCGGTCCAGCCCATCATGCGCTGCGCGAGCAGCTTCGCGTCGAGCCCGGCGTGCGCGGCGAGTGCGCGCTGCACCAGCAGCTTGCTGACGCCGACGCGGAAGCCGCCGCCGATCAGCTTGGTGAGCAGGAAGCGTCCGGTCGCGTCGAGTTCGTCCCAGTAGCCGGCGATGCGTGCCGCCTGCTCGGCCGGCGAGAGCCCGCGCAACGGCAGCAGGCGCTGCTCGACCCACTCGGCCAGCCCGACATCGCTCGCGTGCTGCGGCGCCGGCAGCACCAGCGCGATCGTCTCCGCGAGGTCGCCGACCGCCTGGTAGCACTCCTCGAACAGCCAGTCGCTGATGCCGGCGCGCTCGCAGGCCAGCGTGCGCAGCGTCGCGGTCGGCACCACCTGCCGCGGCTTGCCGCCGGACAGGAAGTACACCGCCCAGGCCGCGTCACCCGGCGCGGCTTCGGTGAAGTAGCTTTGCAGCGCCGCCACCTTGGCTGAGGTGGCCGTGGTGGCATCGAGCTCCGCGAAGAGGCGCGAGAAGCGCTTCATGCGGCAGGCTCCGGATCGGCCTGCGCACCCGGGTCGGCGGCATCGCTGCGCTCGTCGTCATACTCGGTGTGGAACGCACCGGCCTGCAGCCCCTGCTCCTGCAGCCAGCGCACCATCACCGCCTCGTAGCCGTGGGTGACGATCACGCGGCTCGCACCGGTCGCGGCGATCGCGCGCTGCAACCCCGGCCAGTCGGCATGGTCGCTCAGCACGAAACCGCGGTCGATCGAGCGCCGGCGGCGCGTGCCGCGCAGCTGCATCCAGCCGCTCGCGAACGCATCGCCGTGCTCGCCGAAGCGGCGCGTCCACGGCGAGCCCTGAACCGACGGCGGCGCGATCACCAGCGCACGTGCGAGGCTGGCCTTGTCGGCGACCTCGGTCACCAGTTGCGTCGGCGGCAAGGCCACGCCGGCCGCGCGGTAGGCCTGGTTCAGCGGCTCGACCGCGCCATGCACGACGATAGTCCCGATCGACGCATCGACCCCCGCCAGCAGCCGCTGCGCCTTGCCGAAGCTGTAGGCCATCAGCAGGCTCGCGCGGCCGGCCTCGGCATTGGCACGCCACCAGGCGTCGATGTCGGCGAACACCTCGCGCTGCGGTTGCCAGCGGTAGATCGGCAGGCCGAAGGTCGATTCGGTGATGAAGCAGTCGCAGCGCACCGGCTCGAACGGCGTGCAGGTGGCGTTGTCGTCGCCTGCGCCGCTGACGAAGTAGTCGCCCGACGCGACCCACACGCGGCCGCCGTGTTCCAGCCGCACCTGCGCCGAGCCGAGCACGTGGCCGGCAGGGTGCAGCGACAGCCGCACGCCGTGGTGCTCGATCGCCTCGCCGTAGGCGAGCGTCTGCAGCGTGATGTCGTCGCCGAGCCGCGCGCGCAGCACGCCCTCGGACGGTGCCGACGCCAGGTAGTGCGCATGCCCGCGCCGCGCATGGTCGCCGTGCGCATGCGTGATCACCGCGCGCTCGACCGGGCGCCAGGGGTCGATGAAGAAGTCGCCGGGCGGGCAGTACAAGCCCTCGGGCCGCTCGACCACCAGATCGTCCGCGGCCATCAGTACCGGCCGGTCTGCCCGGCGATGCGCAGGTAGACGTGTGCGCACCAGGCAACGAAGCCGCGCCGCAGCGTGCCGGCCAGCGTGCGCGGATGGGCGAGCTTGGGATCGATCTCGCGCGACTGCGCCACCGCGGCATCGAAGCGCCCGGCCAGCGAGCGGGCGAAGCCCTCGTCGCGCACGATCACGTTGGCCTCGAGGTTCAGCAGCAGCGACAGCGGATCGATGTTCGAGCTGCCCACCGTCGCCCAGTCGCCGTCGATCACTGCCACCTTGGCATGCAGGTAGGCCGGCGTGTACTCGTGGATGCGCACGCCATGCACCAGCAACTCGTCGTACAGCACGCGCGCGGCCAGCCCGGCGATGCGGTAGTCGAGCTTGCCCTGCAGCAGCAGCCGCACCGCCACGCCGCGGTCGGCCGCATCGCGCAGCGCGCGCCGGAACGGCCGGCCGGGGTAGAAGTACGGGCTGATCAGGTCGACGCGTTCGCGCGCGCTGCGGATCGCATCGATGTAGCTGCGCTCGATGGTGCGGCGCTGGCGCAGGTTGTCGCGCAGCACGAAGGCCGCGCGCACCGGCGGCAGCGCATCGGGGCTCAGCTGCAGGCCCCTGGCGCGCGGCATGCGCAGGCGGCGCATCAGCCGCTTGGCGCGCGCGATCGGCTCGGCGCTGCGCGCCAGGGCCACCATCTCCTCGCGGAAATCCTGGCCCAGGTCGGCACGCGTCCACACCGCGCGGATCGCCTGCTCGACCGGCGCCACCACCGGCCCGCGCAGCTGCACCGCGAAATCGAGCCGCGGCTGCTCGGTCGCGCCGTGCACGAGGTCGATGCGGTCGTCGATCTGGTTGATGCCGCCGACGAAGCCGACCTCGCCGTCGACCACGCACAGCTTCTGGTGCAGCCGGCGCAGCTGGCCGGGCTGGAACCAGCTCCACCAGCTGGTGATGGGACGGAACACCGCGAGGTCGACGCCGCCGTCCTCGAACAGCGGCTGCAGCTGCGGCAGGAAGGCGCGCGAGCCGAAGCCGTCGAGCACCACGCGCACCGCGACGCCGCGCGCGGCGGCCGCCAGCAGCGCCTGCGTGACGGCGGTGACGCTGCCTTCGTGCTGGTAGATGTAGGTCGCGAGCCAGACCTCGTGCCGTGCCGCGTCGATCGCGCGCACCATCGCCGGAAAGAGTTGATCACCGCCACTGAGCAGCTCGACCTGGTTGTCGCCGCAGAACAGCGCGCGCGGCAGCGTGCTCCACAGGTCGTCGGGCAGCGCAGGCTCGGCGCGATGGCGATGGCGGCGGCTCAAGGCAGCTTGCCTCCGCAGGCACGCAAGCCTGGAACGTTTCGGTCCGCACCGGCACTGAGCGAGATCGCCGTGCCACGGCTCAATGCATGGCTCATGTCATCGCTTCCATGATTTCCACCCCATCCGCCCACCGTTTCCGGACGCTCAGCCTGTCCGAAGCCGGCGCACGGCAACTCAGGGCAAACGGCAAGGAAGTCTCCGTGGTTCGCCATGAGCTCGCCGTGAGCCACGAGACCCTGGAGCACGCGCGCGCGGTCGGGCAAGCCAATCACTGGGCCCGCAAGCTGCTCTTCCGGGG
>NZ_JBFUCB010000125.1:0-12034 GCF_056405435.1 Rhizobacter sp. P1_G5
ATCTTCTTGCGCAGCCGGTGGATGTAGACCTCGATCGCGTTGTTGCTGACCTCCTCGCCCCATTCGCACAGCCGCTCGACCAGCTGGTCCTTGCTGACCAGCCGGCCGGCGCGCTGCAGAAGCACCTCGAGCAGGCTCAGCTCGCGCGCCGACAGCTCGACCATCTGGTCGTTCAGGTAGGCGACGCGACCGGTCGCGTCGAAGGTCAGCGGGCCGTGGCGGATCACGCTCGACGCGGTGCCCAGGCCGCGCCGCGTCAGCGCGCGCACGCGGGCCTCGAGCTCCTGCAGCGAGAACGGCTTGGCCATGTAGTCGTCGGCCCCGAGGTCGAGCCCCTGCACGCGCTGCTCGACGCTGTCGGCCGCGGTCAGGATCAGCACCGGCACCGCCGAGCCGCGGGCGCGCAGCTTGCGCAGCACCTCCAGGCCGTGCAGCTTCGGCAGGCCGAGGTCGAGGATCAGCAGGTCGAATTCATGGGCCGACAAGGCCGCGTCGGCCTCGGTGCCGCTCGCGACATGGTCGACCGCGTAGCCGCCGTTGCGCAGCGAGCGCAGCAGCCCGTCGGCCAACACCTGGTCGTCTTCGGCGATCAACACGCGCATGGCTGCCTCCTGTGCGGCTCGAGACCCGGCCGCTGCGGGATTGTAGGGAGTGGTCCGGCAGGGATCGGAGATCGGCGTCAGAAAAGACTGTACAAACATCCAGCCTTTGCCATAATCCGCGCAACTCTAGGAGATCGCCCCATGGATGCCCCCGTCAAAGCCGCCACCCTCAACACCGAAAAGGCCAAGGCCCTGCAAGCTGCGCTGGCGCAGATCGAAAAGCAGTTCGGCAAGGGCTCGATCATGCGGCTCGGCGAAGGCGAGGTGATCGAAGACATCGAGGTCGTCTCCACCGGTTCGCTCGGCCTCGATGCCGCGCTGGGCGTCGGCGGCCTGCCGCGCGGCCGGGTGGTCGAGATCTACGGCCCGGAATCGTCGGGCAAGACCACGCTGACGCTGCAGGTCATTTCTGAAATGCAGAAGCTCGGCGGCACCTGCGCCTTCATCGACGCCGAGCACGCGCTCGACACCGCCTACGCGCAGAAGCTGGGCGTCAACCTGCAGGAGCTGCTGATCAGCCAGCCCGACACCGGCGAGCAGGCGCTCGAGATCGTCGACGCGCTGGTGCGCTCCGGCTCGGTCGACCTGGTGGTGATCGACTCGGTCGCGGCGCTCACGCCGAAGGCCGAAATCGAAGGCGAGATGGGCGATTCGCTGCCCGGCCTGCAGGCCCGCCTGATGAGCCAGGCGCTGCGCAAGCTCACCGGCACCATCAAGAAGACCAACACGATGGTCATCTTCATCAACCAGATCCGCATGAAGATCGGCGTGATGTTCGGCAGCCCCGAAACCACCACCGGCGGCAATGCGCTGAAGTTCTACGCCTCGGTGCGGCTCGACATCCGCCGCATCGGCAGCATCAAGAAGGGCGAAGAGGTCATCGGCAACGAGACCAAGGTCAAGGTCGTCAAGAACAAGGTGTCGCCGCCGTTCAAGACCGCCGAGTTCGACATCCTCTACGGCCAGGGCATCAGCCGCGAAGGCGAGGTGATCGACATGGGCGTCGAGGCCAAGGTGCTCGAGAAGTCCGGTGCCTGGTACGCCTACAACGGCGAGAAGATCGGCCAGGGCAAGGACAACGCCCGCGAGTTCCTGCGCGAGAACCCCGACCTCTCGGTCGAGATCGAGAACAAGGTGCGCGAGGCGATGGGCATTCCGCTGCTGCCGACCGCTGGGGGTGCCACGCAGGCGGCTGCCGCCGATGAAGCCAAGCCGGCCAAGAAGGCTCCCAAGGAGCCGAAGGAAGCCCGCAGCGAGTAAGTCGGCGAACAAGTCCGGCAGGCGGGTTGGCGATGCGGCAGCGGCTCTCGCTGCGCGGGCGCGGCGTGCAGTTGCTGTCGCAGCGCGAGCACAGCCGGCAGGAACTGCGGCGCAAGCTGCTGCAGCACCTGCGTGCCGACGATGCGCCGCTGCCGGACGATGCCGACCAGCAGGTCGATGACGTGCTGGCCTGGCTGCAGGACAAGGGCTACTTCAGCGAGCAGCGCTTCGTCGAGAGCCGGGTGCATGTGCGCGAATCGCGCTACGGCAACCTGCGCATCCGCCAGGAGCTGGCGCAGCACGGCGTCACGCTGGACGCCGACCAGGCGCAGCGCCTGAAAGAAACCGAGCTGGCACGTGCCCACGAGGTGTGGGTGCGCAAGTTCGGGGCCGCGGCCATCGATCCGGCCGGCCGCGCGAAGCAGCAGCGGTTTCTCGCAAGCCGGGGTTTCTCGGCCGAGGTGATCCGCCGCGTGGTGAAGGGCGACGTGGACGAAGCCGCCTAGGGCCTGTTGGCACGGCGGCCGTCGTCGCCCCCACGCCGTTCAGAACGCGATCAGGCGGCTGCCTTCTTGCCGGCCGGCTTCGCGGTGGCTGCCGCTTGCACGACGGCCTCACGCGCCAGACGCGCCTGTTTCTTCGCGTCCTTCGCACGCTTTTGCTTCACACGGCGGATTCCGCGGTCCTTGTCGGCGCTCATGCCAATCTCCAATGGGTTGAAAGAGCCGAGGTTTTACCACCTCCGGGCTGATACAACCGGGGACTTCCCCACTGACGAGGACTTCGCGATGAACTGGGTGATCCTGGTGGCCGCCGGCCTGTTCGAGATCGGCTGGGCGATCGGCCTGAAGTACACCGATGGCTTCACACGCCTGTGGCCGAGCATCGGCACCGTGGCGGCGATGGTCATCAGCGTGTGCCTGCTCGGCTACGCGATGAAGTCGCTGCCGGTCGGCACGGCCTACGCGGTGTGGGTCGGTGTCGGCGCGGTCGGCACCGCGATCCTCGGCATCGTGCTGTTCGGCGAGCCGGCGTCCACCGCGCGGCTGGCGAGCCTCGCGCTGATCGTGGCCGGCATCGTCGGGCTGAAGCTCGCGAGCCCGGCGTGAGCCCGGGCTCAGCTCAATACAGCAACCGGCACCGGATCGTGTCCGGCAGCGACGCCAGGTCGGCCAGCGCCGCCTCCGGCGCCGCGGTGTCGACGTCGATCACGACGTAGCCCACCTCGTCGCGCGTGCTCAGGTATTGCGCCGCGACATTGATGCCGGCCTTCGACAGCCGCTCGTTCACGCGCGCGATCACGCCCGGCACGTTGCGGTGGATGTGCAGCAACCGGCTGCGCCCGGTGTGCTCGGGCAGCGCCACCTCGGGGAAATTGACCGCCGAGGTCGTCGACCCGTTGTTGCTGTAGCGCACCAGCTTGGCGGCCACTTCCTTGCCGATGTTGGCTTGCGCCTCCAGCGTCGAGCCGCCGATGTGCGGCGTCAGGATCACGTTGTCCATGCCGACCAGCGGCGACACGAAGCGCGCATCGTTGCCCTGCGGCTCCTCGGGGAACACGTCGATCGCCGCGCCGAGCAGGTGGCCGTCCTTCAGCGCCTCGGCCAGCGCATCGATGTCGACCACCGTGCCGCGCGAGGCATTGATCAGGTGCGCCCCGCGCTTCATCGCGCGGATCTGCGCGCGCCCGATCAGGCCCTTGGTCGACGGCAGCTCCGGCAGGTGCAGCGTGACCACGTCGGAGGCGGCGAGCAATTCGTCGAGGCTGTCCATCGCACGCGCGTTGCCGAGCGGCAGCTTGGCCTCGATGTCGTGGAAGACGACGACCATGCCGAGCTGCTCGGCCAGCACGCCGATCTGCGTGCCGATGTGGCCGTAGCCGACGATGCCCAGCGTCTTGCCGCGCACCTCGAACGAGTTCTCGGCGCTCTTGGTCCAGCCGTTGCGGTGCAGGATCGCGTTCTTCGCCGGGATGCCGCGCATCAGCATGATGACCTCGGCCAGCACCAGCTCGGCCACGCTGCGGGTGTTCGAGAACGGCGCATTGAAGACCGGCACGCCCAGGTCCATCGCGGCGCGCAGGTCGACCTGGTTGGTGCCGATGCAGAAGCAGCCGACCGCGGCGAGCTTCGGCGCGGCCTTCAGCACCTCGGCCGTCAGCTGGGTGCGCGAGCGGATGCCCAGGAAATGCGCGTCGGCGATCGCGTCGTGCAACGCAGCGCCCGCGAGCGCCTTCGCGTGCGTGGCGACCTGCGTGTAGCCGTCGCGCCGCAGCACGTCCACCGCCGAGGCATGGATGCCCTCGAGCAGCACGAACTTGAGCTTGTCCTTCGGGACCGAGAGTCTGTGATTCATCGCCGGATTGTTGAACAGCGGCATCGGCCCCGTCCGGCGCAAGGGCATGCCGGCACGAACCGGTTAGAGTCCCAGGGCTGTCCCTGCTGTATCCCTGCTGTATCCCTGCTGTATTTCCTGTCCGTGAGTGCCTCCCCCACCGTGAATCTTCCGAACCCGCGCCATGCGGCGCGCGTGCCTGCGCACGTCTCGCCCGAGCAGCTCGCTCGCATCCGCCAGGCCGCCTATGCGCTGCCGCAGGTGGTCAAGCCTGCCGACTATTTCGACGAGCACGCCTCGGGGCTGGACGAGCGCCTCGACAAGCTCGGCCTCGTGCTGCTGCAGAAGGCAGTGGCCGGCGCCCGGCCGAGCCGCTGGATCGCGCCCGACGTGATGGACTCGGCGCTGCAGCACCTCGATGCGGTCGGCAACGGCCCCGAGGTACGCACCGTGATGCTGGACCGCACGGCCGCGCTCGATGCGCTGGGCATCRTGCGCGAGGCTGGCAGCTGGACGCGCCTGATCAGCCAGCCGCTGCAGCTGGCCGGCGTGAACTGGCGCGTGCCGGTGATGTTCCGCATCCCGATCGCTTCCGAGCCGGTGTGGGCGTTCTTCCGCGAGGGCGACAAGGCGGCGCTGCTGGCCGCGCTCGGGCCGATCGAAGCCTGGCCACACGCCGGCGAGGTGCAGGCCGCGCTCGAGGCGCTGGTGCAGCGCAGCCGCGCCCACAACCCGCGCCACCTCGACATGCTGCTGCCGCGCCTGCTCGCCGAATGCGCCACCCCGCAGCCGGTGGCCGACCTGCGCGCCGCCTGCGTGCGGGCGCAGGAGCGCTGGGAGCACCAGGTGTCCGAACTCGACACGCTGGCCGGGCTCAACAGCGAGCTGGCGTTCCAGGGCTACCCGGACACCTTCGTGAAGGCGCGCCGCCTGCAGCGCAACGTGACGCTCTACGTCGGCCCGCCCAACAGCGGCAAGACCTACGCCGCGTTCGAGCAGCTGGCGCAGGCGACGGACGGCGCGTACCTGGCCCCGCTGCGCCTGCTGGCGCTCGAAGGCCGCGACCGGCTGGTCGGCCGCGGCGTGGCCTGCTCGCTGCTCACCGGTGAAGAAAACGTGCCGGCCGAGGGCTCCGGGCTGGTGTCGAGCACCATCGAGATGGTCAACACCAACAAGGTGGTCGACGTCGCGGTGATCGACGAAGCCCAGATGATCTTCGACCCGTACCGCGGCTGGGCGTGGACGCAGGCGATCGTCGCGGTACCGGCCAGCGAGGTGATCATCATCTGCTCGGCCTACGCGGTGCCGGCGATCGAGAACTTGCTGGGCCTGTGCGGCGAGCGCTGCAGCGTGCGGCACTTCGAGCGCAAGCAGCATGTGCAGCTGCTCGAGGCGCCGGTGCCGATCGGCGCGCTGACCAAGGGTGACGCGGTGGTGGCGTTCAGCCGGCGCGACGTGCTGACGCTGCGCGACCAGATCGCCGCCGGCGGCCACCCGGTGTCGGTGATCTACGGCGCGTTGCCGCCCGAGGTGCGCCGGCGCGAGGCCGAGCGTTTTGCGCAGGGCGAATCGCATGTGCTGGTCGCCACCGACGCGATCGGCATGGGGCTGAACCTGCCGATCCGCCGCGTGCTGTTCAGCACGATGAGCAAGTTCGACGGCCAGGGCGACCGGCCGCTCGACGAATCCGAGGTGCACCAGATCGGCGGCCGCGCCGGCCGCTTCGGCATGCATGAAGAGGGCTTCGTCGGCGTGCTGAAAGAGGCCGAGCCGCAGGCCTTGCGCATGCTGAAGGAGCGCCTGCCGCGCACCCCGCGCGCGCCGCGCGACTTCAAGGCGCCGGTGGCGCCGAACGGCTGGCATGTCGACACCATCGCCTCGCGCCTGCGCAAGACGCAGCTGCGCGAGGTGCTGGGCGTCTTCATGGACCAGCTGAAGCTCGACGACGCGCACTTCGCGGTGGCCGAGCTGGAGCAGATGCTGGAACTGGCCGAGCAACTCGACCGCAGTGCCGCCAAGCTCACGCTGAAGGAGCGCTTCATCTACGCGCAGGCGCCGGTGGACACGCGCACCGTCTCGCAGGTGCAGGAGTTCCTCGACTGGAGCAGCAGCCATGCGCTGACCGGCCGTGCCGGCTCGCCGTGGTTCCTGCAGGACGTGGACGGCCACAGCCGGCTCGACCGCATGGAGCAGGCGCTGCGCTCGTGCACGCTGTGGCTGTGGCTGGACCTGCGCTTCCCCGGTGTCTACGGCAAGGTCGACGAGGTGACCGCGCTGCGCAGCCAGCTGAACGACGGCATCGAGCGCCAGCTGAAGGGCAAGCGGCCGCTCGCGCAGGTGCGCCACCGCACGCGGCGCTGAGCGTTCGCACCCTGACACACCGACTTTGCCGCGCAGCGGCACAATCCCCTCCTTTCCCGCTTGTCGCTTCCCCATGAGTTCAACGCCTCCTTCACCGGCCACGCCCGCCACCGAACTGCCTGTCGACGAGACGCCGGTCGAGTCGGCCCCTGCAGCGACGACCGAGGCTGCGGCCGATGGGGCCGCAGACGCCCCCTCGAAGGCGCCTGCCAAGGCGCCGGGCATGAGCCCCGCGGCCTGCGCGCAGGAGCTGCGCCAGCGCTTCCCGGCGCTGTTCGACGGCCCGCCGAAGCCGCTGAAGCTGCGCACCCACGTCGACATCGAGGCGCGCGCGCCGGGCGTGTTCAGCAAGCAGGTGCTGACGGCGTTCTTCCGCCGCTACACCGGCAGCACCTCGTACCTGCTGTCGGTGGCCCGCGGCCGCCAGCGCTTCGACCTGGACGGCAAGCCCGGCGGCGAGATCAGCGACGAGCACCGCCAGATCGCGGTCGACGAGCTGACGCGGCGCGGTGTCAGCCTGCAGTCGCGCCGCGAACTCGAAGACCAGCAGCGCCGCAACCGGGCCGGGCTGCTGTTCGACTACGAACGCACGACACTGACGCGCGCGAACTTCTGCGTGCTGAAGCAGGTGGCCGAGGAAGAACTCGATGGCCTGCTCGAGATCGCCCGCGCCGAAGCGGCGCAGCAGGCCCAGCAGCAGCCACGGCGCCCGTCGCCCGATGCGCGCACGCCGGGCCGGCCGCCGGGACCGCGCCGCGACGGCCCGCCGCAAGGCCCGCGGGGCCGCGGTCCGCGCAATGACGAAGGGCGGCGGCGCTAGCGTGAGCGGGTCGAACGCCGCGACCCCGCCGGACGCTGCCGAATGGGGCGACTTCGCGGCCGACCTGGACATCGCCTACGCGTACCGCCAGTTCGCAGGCAAATCGCGCGACGAGGCCTTGCTGCTGTTCGAGCAGAGCGACGTGCTGTCGCGCGCCGAAGACCTGGGCGCGATGCCGGCCGGGCCGTTCCGCTACTACATGCCGGTGTTCCGCGACTTCGTCGTCTCGCCGCGCATCTTCGAGCTCAACCAGGGCCTCTACGCATCGACGGCGGCCGATGCGTTCCTGAACCTGATCATGCGGCGGCTCGAGGACGAGCCGCAGGTCATCGAGCCGTTGATGCCGGAGCTGTTGCCGGCCGTCGAGTACCTCGCCGAGAACCAGGCGCGCTACGACGCCGACGAGGATGTCTACGGCAGCTTCTTCGACGTGCTGGCGGCGATCCGCGAATCGCTGCGCGTGCTGTCGGGCGGGCCGACGATCCCGGGGCCGCCGGCGCGCTACCTGCACCTGAAGCCCGGCGGTGCGCTGCCCGACCTGTCGGCGCTCGCGCCGTTCCGCGCGGTCGTGATGATCGATGCCAAGCTGACGCTGACCTGGCAGATCGAGGTCAGCGACTGGCTGGTCGACAGCGGCTGCCTGCACGTGATGCCCTGGGGCAAGGACGCGAGCCTGTGGGATCACTCGGTCGCGATGGCCAACCTGGAGCAGTGCGGCTTCGGGCCGATCCCGAAGGAGGCGCAGGTCGTCACGGTGTCGCACGAGGTCGAGTCRCTGGGCGAGGTGCTGTGGTTCTGCAAGAACTGCGCGAACCATCCGGTGGTGGCGCTGCAGCACACGGTGCTGATCGAGATCAGCGATGTGGGGGATGAGGAGATGGTGCTGCGGGCATATGCGGATGCTTGACCGTTCGCCCTGAGCAGGGTCCTTCGATGCCTGCCGAGGGCCCGTGTCGAAGGGTTGGTGCCGAAGCGCGCCCTTCATGAAGCCCCGTCGAATTGCTCACCCAGCCGCTCGGCCTCCTCCGACACCAGCAGCAATGCGGTGATCGCCATGCGTCGCAGCGCGTCGTGTTGCCTGCGGTCGAGCAGCGGCTCCTGATCGTCCGCCAGCGCCCAGGCGTCCTGCTCCGCGAGTTCGAGCAGGTGCCGTGTGCCATCGGTGACGTCGATCACCTGGGCGAGCAGGCGTCTCATTCGCCGGGCCGTCATCGGCTGCCTTGAGCGGAGGGGCATGGCGTCGGCCTTCCATCGCGCCGTGCGGTCAGGCAAAGCGCCGTATGCGAATTAGTGTTTATGCGAATGAGAGCATAGCATCGACAGTTCCGGGCGTGAAACCCAGTTTGTCCCAGCAATTCGGCGAGTGTGTACGAACCCTGCGAACCGAGGCCGGCCTGAGCCAGGTCGAGTTCGGCGAGCGCTGCGGGTTCTATCAGACCTACCTGAGCCGGATCGAGAACGGCCATGCGAACCCGACGCTCAACGCCATCGAGGTCATTGCCAATGCGTTGGGGATGACGGTCTTCGACCTGTTTGACCAGATCCGGCCCGCGACTGGGACACGTCGGAAGTGACGTCTCTCACCTCATGAAACGCCTCGCTCGCCATGCATTCGCTCTGCTGTTGAGCCTCTGCTTCGGATCTGCCCATGCCGATGCCTTCTTCAAGCTCGTCGGCTACCAATGCAACACGAAGGCAGATCGGCTGATCCTGACCTACGACGCGGCCGCCAACGGTGCGGGTCAGCTAATGCTGGAATCGAAGACGGCTCAGCAATGGGATCCATGGGATCTCATCCACATGGACGACGAGGCCATCATCCAGTCGACGACGACGGTGCAAGGCAGTTGCGTCCTGAGCGACGGCGTCTATGCCGTCGAGCTTGGCCCGGTGCCCGGAAACAGGAACACCGTGGGCCGCTGCGGCGCCTGGATCTCGGCCTGGGCCGAAGTGCGTCGCGGAAATCGCGTGATCTACCCGCGCACCGATTTCGAGTCGGGTGTGGGTTGCTTCTTTGCTGACGGCGTGATCACGACCCGTGTGGAGATCGCACCCAGGCGCAGCCGGCATCGCATCACCCGACATCCCGCGGAGAATCTGTTGAGCGACACCTCCGCCATGCATTGACGCCAACCGGTAGAGTAGCCCCCAAGGAGGGCACGCCATGCTTGGAGCCATCGCCGGCGACGTGATCGGATCGATCTACGAGTGGAACAACATCAAGACCAAGGCGTTCGATCTGATCGGACCCCGCTGCACCTTCACCGACGACACCGTGCTGACCGTCGCGCTGGCCGAGGCCATCCTCGATGACAGCGACTACGTGCCCGTACTGAAGGCCTATGCCAACCGCTACCCGCGGGCCGGCTACGGCGGCCGGTTCAAGCAATGGGTGCGTTCCGACGACCCCACGCCGTACTACAGCTGGGGCAACGGCGCCGCGATGCGCATCAGCCCGGTCGGCTTCGCGTTCGGCTCGCTTGATGAAGTGCTGGCCAAGGCCGACCACTACACCCGCGTCACGCACGACCACCCGGAAGGCATCAAGGGCGCGCAGGCCGTCGCGGCCAGCATCTTCCTGGCCCGCACCGGCAGCAGCCGCGACGACATCAAGCGCTACGTCGAGACCACCTTCGGCTACGACCTGTCGCGCCGGCTCGACGACATCCGCCTCGTCTACCGCTACGACAGCTCGTGCCAGGGCACGGTGCCCGAGGCGATCATCGCCTTCCTGGAGTCGACCGACTTCGAAGACGCGATCCGCAATGCGATCTCGATCGGCGGCGACAGCGACACCATCGCCTGCATCACCGGCAGCATCGCCGAGGCCTTCTATGGCGGGGTTCCGCCGGCCATCGCCCAACCGGTGATGCGGATCCTGGACGGCTTGCTGCTCACGACGACGAAGCGGTTCATGCAGTCGTACATGACGGAAGCGAAGAAGTGACCGCGCCGAGCCCGAGCTCGCTGCGGCCCATGACGATGGCCGACTACGACGCCGTGATCGAGCTGATGAAGGCAACCCCGGGCGTCTCGTTCCGCGATGCCGATTCGCGCGACGCCACGGCGCGCTACCTCGAACGCAATCCCGGCCTCAGCTTCGTCGCCGAGAAGAACGACCGATTGGTGGGCTGCGTCATGTGCGGGCATGACGGACGGCGCGGCTACCTGCAGCACCTGGCCGTTCTCCCCGAGCACCGCCGGCAAGGGATTGCGAGCGCGCTGGTCAGCCGCTGCCTGGCGGCGCTGGAACAGCTCGGCATCCTGAAGTCGCACATCGACGTGTTTCGCACCAACGACGCGGGGCAGGCCTGGTGGGAAAGCCAGGGATGGCACCGGCGCACGGATATCCACCGCTACTCGCATGTTCGCGGCGGCCATGAGAATGCCTGACTTCCGCTTCATCGCACCATGAAACCTTCATCGTCCCGGCTCAAGGCGCTCGCCGTCGCGTTGCTGCTCACCACCACGGCCCGTGCCTCCGCGGCACCGGACGAGGCCGTCGTCCGCGAGATGGCCCACCAGACCCACATCCCTGCCGAAGACATCCGGCGCGATCACGATGCCTGCGACAGCGGCATCACGCTGAGTATGAAGATCTGCGCCAGCTACCGCTGGCGGGTACAGGACGCGCGCCTGAACGCCGTCTACAAGCGAGCCCTGGGCAAGGCCCGCGAAATGGGCTACGAGGCCTCGCTCGTCAAGGCACAGCGGGCCTGGGTGGCCTACCGCGATGCGGTCTGCGCCAACGAGGGCGAGATGGGTGCCGGCGGCGGCACGGCGCAGGGGTTGTACGTGCTGTCGTGCATGGAGGGACTGACCAAGGACCGCACCGATCGCATCGAAGCCATGATTCGCAGTTGACCGGCCCTCGACACGACCCATGCGCCACCCGCTGCTTCTCATGCTCGCCGTCTGCCTCGCGCTGTTCGAGGCGGGCAACCTCACCGGCTTCTCATGGAAGCGCCTGGCCTATGTGCCCGAGCGGGAGATCGTCGACGCGGCGATCCGCCACGCCTACCCCGGCATCTACGCCGACCTGCGCGCGYTGCAGGCCGACTACAACGGCTTCCAGCCGCAGGTGCGCTACTGGGGCAGCTGGAACTGGCAGATCGAGAACGGCCTCGTCGACAAGCTGTTCGGATTCCAGCGCTACCAGGTGCGGCTGCCCGAGGAGATCGTGATCGTCGATGCCGAAGGCAAGGCGCACTTCTCGCGTGCCGACACGTCATGCAACGACGAGCGCGGCTGCCCGAAGACGCCGCCCGACCGCGCCGAGACGGGCATCGTCGGCACCGTGCAGCATGGCCCGCCGGCCTACCCGCTGACCCAGGACTTTTCGGTGTCGTGGGCCCCGGCCCGGCAGGTCGGGGACGCCTCGGTCGACCCGGGCCGTGTGATCACCTACGGCAATTGCTTCTCCGCGTCGATCACGTCGACGGAGGATCGCGCCCTGGTGGTGGACATCCGGGGCGATGGCGCAACGACGTTGCGCCTGGGCTCCGGCTACCACTCGGTCGTGGTCGCGGGCACCAGTGCGCGCACGTGGGAGCGGATCTCCAGGGCCGAGTTCGAGAAGTTCCGGTCGTGCACCACGATGGGCACGGTGGTCGGCCCCGATGCCGGAGGCGCCGCATGGCAGCGCTGAGCTTCAACC
>NZ_JBFUCB010000126.1:0-11959 GCF_056405435.1 Rhizobacter sp. P1_G5
CTGCCGCGCCAGCCCCCGCGGCCGGCGGTTTCGTCAAGCTGACCGCGCCGGGGCCGGTGCGCAACTGGAACGAAGTGCGCCTGCAGGCCGCGCGGCGCATGGTCGCGTCGAACCCGAACGGCACCTACATGAGCCGGCCGCCCGACATCCTGCTCGCCATTCCCGTGCTCGAGGTCGAACTGAACTCCGACGGCAGCGTGCGCCGCATCGACGTGCTGCGCTATCCGGGCCAGGCGCCCGAGACCACGCAGATCGCAATCGACGCGGTCAAGCGCGCCGCGCCCTTCGGCGACGTATCGAAACTGCCCAAGCCGTGGAAGTTCGTCGAGACCTTCCTGTTCGACGACGACAAGCGCTTCAAGCCGCGCACGCTGGATCCCTGAAGAACTTGGGCACAATGCCGCCCATGTTCTTCAATCTGCCGACGCTGCTGACCTGGGCGCGCATCGTTTCGATTCCGCTGGTCGTCGGGGTGTTCTACCTCGACGTCAAGGAGCCGCACCAGAACCTCATCGCGACGGTGCTGTTCATCGTCGTCGCGCTGACCGACTGGGCTGACGGCTACCTGGCCCGCCGGCTCAACATGACCTCGTCGTTCGGCGCCTTCCTCGATCCGGTCGCCGACAAGTTCCTCGTCTGCGCCGCGCTGCTGGTGCTGGTGCACCTGGGCCGGCTGCATGCGCTGGTGGCCCTCGTGATCATCGGCCGCGAGATCGCGATCTCCGCGCTGCGCGAGTGGATGGCGCAGATCGGCGCGTCGCGCAGCGTCGCGGTGCACATGCTCGGCAAGGTCAAGACCACGGTGCAGATGATCGCGATCCCGTTCCTGCTCTACCACGGCACGCTGTTCGGCCTGGTCGACACGCAGCTGTGGGGCACCTGGCTGATCTACGCATCGGCGGTGCTGACGATCTGGTCGATGGTGTACTACCTGCAGAAGGCGCTGCCGGAGATCCGAGCCAAGGTTCGATGAGCGCCGCCGGCGGCGCCACCAGCGCGCGCGACCGCCTGGTGCAGGCGATGCCGCCGGTGTTCGTGCTGATCTGGAGCACCGGCTTCATCGTCGCGCGCTACGGCATGCCGTACGCGCCGCCGATCTCGTTCCTGTCGCTGCGCTATGCCTTGTCGGTGCTCAGCTTCGGCGTGTGGATCGCGCTGTCGCGCGCCGCCTGGCCGCGCGGCCGCGCGCAATGGCTGCACCTCGCGGCCTCGGGCGTGCTGATGCATGCCGGCTACCTGGGCGGCGTCTGGGCCGCGGTGAAGTCCGGCATGGGGGCCGGCACGATCGCGCTGCTGGTCGGCCTGCAGCCGGTGCTGACGGCGGTGTGGGTGAGCGCCATGTCGACGTCGTCCGATGGTGAATCGCGCGTTTCCAGCCGCCAATGGCTCGGGCTGGCGCTCGGCCTGTCGGGCCTGCTGCTCGTCGTCTGGCGCAAGCTGGGGGCCGGCGAGCTGACCGCCTGGAACCTGTCGCTCGCCGCCTTCTCGCTGCTGTGCATCACGGCCGGAACCCTCTACCAGAAGCACTTCGTCGCGCCGTGCGACGTGCGCACCGCCAACACCGTGCAGCTGCTGGCCGCGCTGGCGGTCAGCCTGCCGATCGCGCTGCTGGAGCAGGAGCCGATCGTCTTCCACCCGCACCTGATCGGCGCGATGGCCTGGTCGGTGATCGGCCTGACGCTGGGCGGCAGCTCGCTGCTGTACCTGCTGATCCAGCGCGGCGCGGCCACGCGCGTGACGAGCCTGCTCTACCTGGTGCCACCGACCACCGCGCTGATGGCCTGGGCGCTGTTCGGCGAGTCGATCACGCCGGCGATGGTGCTCGGCATGGCGCTCACCGCCGTCGGCGTGGCGCTGGTGGTGCGCTCGCCTGCGCCGCCGGAGGCGCCAGCCACGGCGGCGTCGCCAAGGCCTGAATGAGCTGCTGCTGAAGCAGCCGCACGCGGCGCGGCACGCTGCTGTTCGGCGCACGCGGCGGCAGCACCCAGTGCACATCGGCATCGAGCATCGCCCAGCGCGGCAGCACTTGCTGCAGCCGGCCGCTGCGCAGGTGCTCGTGCACGTCCCACAGTGAGCGCAGCATCAGCCCGTGGCCGGCCAGCGCCCAGTCGCGCACCACCTCGCCGCTGTTGCTCGCGAGCGGGCCGTGCACCCGCACCGTCACGGCGGCGCCGCGCGGCGACAGCTCCTGCAGGCGCCAGGCGGCGGGTTGGTCGTCGTTCTCGCTGACGATCAGGCAGGCATGCTGCGCGAGATCGTCGAGCGTCTGCGGCACACCCGCGCGCTCGAGATAGGCAGGCGCGCCGACGATGATGCGCCGGTTCGACGCGAGCCGGCGCGTGACGACGTTCGGATCGCGCGGCGCCCACAGCCACACCGCGGCGTCGAAGCCGGCGGCGCGCAGGTCGGGCAGCTGCTCGCGCAGGTGCAGCTGCACCTGCACCTGCGGGTAGGCGGCATGGAACTGCGCCAGCAGCGGCCCGAGCCAGGCGTGGCCGAAGCCGAACGAGCTGCACAGGCGGATCAGGCCGCGCGGCTCGTCGTGGCGCTCGGTCAGCTGGGCTTGCAGTTGCTCGAAGCCCTGCAGCAGCGGCCGCGCCTGCGCGAGGAAGGCTTCGCCGTGCGGCGTGAGCTGCAAGCGCCGCGTGCTGCGGTGGAACAGCCGCAGCCCGAGCCGCGACTCCAGCGCCGCCAGCCGCTTCGACACGGCCGGCGGCGCCAGGTCGAGCTGGCGCGCCGCGGCGGCCAGGCTGCCCAGCTCGGCCGCACAGCTCACCAGCGCGAGGTCGGAGCGCTCGATCATTGATGCCTCCAGGGAACGAATGGGTTTCCGGATTATTGCTTGCCGACCGTGTGCGAGCGCACCAGAATGCGCCGCATGTTCGAAGGATTCGAGAGCCGGCGTTTCGCCGTCGAAGGGGCCGAGATCCATGCGCGGGTGGGCGGGCAGGGCGCGCCGCTGCTGCTGCTGCACGGCCATCCGCAGACGCATGCGATGTGGCACCGCGTGGTGCCGCAGCTCGCGCAGCGCTTCCGGGTGGTGGCGATGGACCTGCGCGGCTATGGCGACTCGTCGCGGCCCGCACCCGATGACGCCCATGCGATGCACGCCAAGCGGGCGATGGCGCGCGATGCGGCCGGCGTGATGGCGCAGCTCGGCCACGCGCGCTTTGCGGTCTGCGCGCACGACCGCGGTGCGCGGGTGGCGCACCGGCTGGCGCTGGATCACCCTGATGTGGTGTCGCGGCTGCTGCTGCTCGACATCGCACCGACGCTCGCGATGTACGAAGGCACGACCGACGCGTTCGCGCGCGCCTACTGGCACTGGTTCACGCTGATCCAGCCGGCGCCGTTGCCGGAGCGGATGATCGGCCACGACCCGGTGTTCTACCTGCGCAGCGTGATGGGGCGGCGCCATGCGGGGCTCGCGGCCTTCGATCCGGCCGCTCTCGCGGAATACGAGCGCTGCATCGCGCTGCCGGGCAGCGTGGCGTCGATCTGCGAGGACTACCGCGCCTCGGCCTCGATCGACCTCGACCATGACCGCGCCGACCGCGCGGCCGGCCGGCGCGTCGAGGTGCCGCTGCGCGTGCTGTGGGCCGAGCACGGCGCCGTCGGGCGCTGCTTCGACGTGCTCGCGCTGTGGCGCGCTGCGGCACGTGAGGTGAGCGGCCGGGCGGTGCCCTGCGGCCACTACATCGCCGAAGAATTGCCCGAGCTGCTGCTCGCCGAGATCAAYGACTTCCTGAAGGACTGAATGATGAACGCGCCCAAGAAGACCCACCGCATCGCCGTCATCGCCGGCGACGGCATCGGCAAGGAAACCGTGCCCGAGGGCCTGCGCGTGCTCGAGGCGGTGGCCGGCCGCTTCGGCATCGGGCTGCAGTTCGACCACTTCGACTTCGCGAGCTGGGACTGGTACGAGCGCCACGGCCAGATGCTGCCGGACGACTGGAAGCAGCAGATCGGCGGGCATGACGCGATCTTCTTCGGCGCGGTCGGCTGGCCCGAGAAGATCCCCGACCACGTGTCGCTGTGGGGTTCGCTGCTGAAGTTCCGCCGCGAGTTCGACCAGTTCGTGAACCTGCGCCCGGCGCGCCTGATGCCCGGCATCCGCTCGCCGCTGGTGGGCCGTGACGGCAAGCCGCGCGCGCCCGGCGCGATCGACATGATGATCGTGCGCGAGAACACCGAGGGCGAGTACTCCAGCATCGGCGGGCGCATGTACGAGGGCAGCGAGCGCGAGATCGTGATCCAGGAGACGGTGATGTCGCGTGTCGGCGTCGACCGGGTGCTGAAGTTCGCGTTCGAGCTGGCGCAGTCGCGCCCGCGCCGCAAGCTGACCTCGGCCACCAAGTCGAACGGCATCTCGATCACGATGCCCTACTGGGACGAGCGCGTCGAGGCGATGGCCCGCGGCTATCCGGATGTCAGCGTCGATCGCTTCCACATCGACATCCTGACCGCGCACTTCGTGCAGCGCCCCGAGGTGTTCGACGTGGTGGTCGCGAGCAACCTGTTCGGCGACATCCTGTCGGACCTCGGGCCGGCCTGCACCGGCACGATCGGCATCGCGCCGTCGGCCAACCTGAACCCTGCCGGCACCCACCCGTCGCTGTTCGAACCGGTGCACGGCTCGGCGCCCGACATCGCCGGGCGCGGCATCGCGAACCCGATCGGGCAGATCTGGTCGGGCGCGATGATGCTCGACCACCTGGGCCACCGCGATGCGCACGATGCGGTGCTGCGCGCGATCGAGACGGTGCTCGAGCCCTCGTCCGGTGCGCCGCGCACCCCCGACCTGGGTGGTACGGCGCACACCGCGGACCTCGGCCGCGCGATCGCCGAGTGCATGTGACCCCACATGACACGCGGGGTGGCTGACCCCGCTGCAACCCGCGCCGAATATGACGCGGGCAGCCTATTGTCAAGCGAGGAAGCACGCGCGCGGATGCCGCCTTCGGATGCAGCTGATTACGCATAGAATCCGCTTCCGCGCTTGACAGTGGGGGTGCCTGCGGCTGTAATCGTTCGAGCCGTTACGTCCCGTCCCGCGCGGCCCGGATCCAGGCTCCACACCCATCCAGATTCTTTTCGAGACACCTTTTTTGAGGGGGTACCTTCGTGAACAAATCCGAACTGATTGAGCACATCGCCAAGCAGGCCGACATCTCCAAAGCAGCGGCGACGCGCGCGCTCGAAGCTCTGATCGGCGGCGTGAAATCCACGCTGAAGAAAAACAACAGCGTGTCGCTCGTTGGCTTCGGCACCTTCAGCGTCAGCAAGCGCGCCGCCCGTGCCGGCCGCAACCCGCGCACCGGCGCCACCATCAAGATCAAGGCCGCCAAGGTGCCGAAGTTCCGCCCGGGCAAGGCCCTGAAGGACGCGGTCAACTGAAGACCGCAGGCAACGGAAGGCATCCGGGTGCTTAGCTCAGTTGGTAGAGCGGCGCCCTTACAAGGCGTAGGTCGGGGGTTCGAGCCCCTCAGCACCCACCACCCGATGGCACCGCGGACGAGCTGGCAGAGCTAGTAGAATCCGCGCCGTCCACCCCCAGCAAAGGCGAACCCAGGTTCGCCTTTGTTGCATTTGAAGCAGCGCCGTCCGGCTGCACAGCGATCACCCTTCGAGGCCATCGATGTTTGAATTTGTTCGCACGCACAACCGCCTGTTCCAGTTCCTGTTGCTGGTGCTGATCGTTCCCGCCTTCGTGCTGACGGGTGCTTACCAAGGTTACCGCTCGATGGCGGGCAGCGGGGGTGTCGCCGTCGTCGACGGCCACAAGATCACGCAGGCCGAATGGGATGCGGCGCAGCGCGACCAGATCGACCGCTACCGGCGCCAGGCGCCGAACGTCGACATTCGCATGTTCGACACGCCGGCGGTGCGCCTGCAGACGCTCGACAACCTGGTGCGCGAGCGCGTGCTGCAGACCGCGGCGCTGAAGTCGAACTTCACCGCGACGGCCGACCGCGTGCTCAACGTCTACATGAATGACCCGCAGTTCGCGCAGTTCCGCGGTGCGGGCGGCGGCTTCGACAAGGAGGCGCTGACGGTCGCGTTGTCGGCCCAGGGCATGACGGTGGCGGGCTTCGAGCAGACGCTGCGCCAGCAGCTCGAGATGCGCCAGGTGATGTTCGGCATCGGCGGCACGGTGTTCGCGCCGGCCGCGGCGGCTTCGAGCGCGATCGATGCGATGTTCCAGCAGCGCGAGTTCCAGCAGCAGCGCTTCGACGCGAAGGACTACCTCGCGAAGGTGTCGCCGAGCGATGCCGACATCCAGGCGTACTACAAGGATCCGGCGCACGCGGCGCAGTTCATGTCGCCCGAGCAGGCGAACATCGAGTACGTGGTGCTCGACGTCGAGGCGATCAAGAAGACGCTGACGGTGCCTGAAGACAAGCTGCGCGAGTACTACAAGGCAAACGAGAAGCGCTATGCGGTGGCCGAAGAGCGCCGCGCGAGCCACATCCTGATCAAGGCCGACAAGTCGGCACCGGCCGCGGAACGCGCGCAAGCCAAGGCGAAGGCCGAGGCCCTGTTGGCCGAGGTGAAGAAGAACCCGGCGAGCTTCGCCGACGTGGCGCGCAAGAATTCGCAGGACACCGGCTCGGCGCTGAACGGCGGCGACCTCGACTTCTTCGGTCGTGGCGCGATGGTGAAGCCGTTCGAAGACGCCGCGTTCGCGCTGAAGCCGGGCGGCATCAGCGATGTGGTCGAGAGCGATTTCGGCTACCACATCATCCAGGTGACGCAGGCCCGCGGCGGCGAGACGAAGAGCTTCGACCAGGTGCGCCCCGAGATCGAGGAAGAGGTCAAGAAGCAGCTCGCGCAGGCGAAGTATTCCGAGGCGGCGGTCGAGTTCACGAACACGGTCTACGAGCAGCCGGACAGCCTGAAGCCGGTGGCTGACAAGCTGAAGCTGCCGATCCAGACCGCGCAGGGCGTGACGCGCACGGCGGGCCCGGCGGCCAAGGGGCCGCTCGCGTCGCCGAAGTTCCTGGAGGCGCTGTTCGGCAACGACGCGCTGCGCAACAAGAAGAACACCGAGGCGGTGGATGCCGGTTCGAGCCAGCTGATCTCGGCACGCGTCGTGACCTACAGCCCGGCTGCGGTGAGGCCGCTGGCTGAAGTGACCGCGAGCGTGAAGGAGAAGCTGGTCGCGAAGCAGGCAGCGGCCCTCGCGCGCAAGGAAGGCGAGGCCCGCCTGGCCGAGCTTCGCAAGGCGCCCGAGACGGCGTTGACCGATGCGGCGCAGCTGGTGTCGCGCGCGCAACCGCGCGACCTGCCGAAGCCGGTGGTCGATGCGGTGCTGAAGGCGCCGACCGCGAAGCTGCCGGCCGTCGACGGCATCGACCTGGGCGACCAGGGCTACGTGATCGTGAAGGTCACGAAGGTGCTGGGCCGCGACCCGATCGCCGCCGACCCGGTGCGCTCGCAGGGGCAGTACGCGCAGGCATGGGCCGCCGCCGAGGCGCAGGCCTACTACACCGCGCTGAAGAGCCGCTACAAGGTCGACGTGCACCCGGGGACGGCTGCGGCTGAAGCGGCTGCGGCGAGCRGCACGAGCAACTGAGCGACCCACTGGTCGAAGTGGCCTCCAGGTGAGGCTATAATTCGCGGTTCCGGTGGTGGCTGTAGCTCAGTTGGTAGAGTCCAGGATTGTGATTCCTGTTGTCGTGGGTTYGAGTCCCATCAGCCACCCCACCAGATCCCAGAGGAGCCGCAAGGCTCCTTTGTCGTTTCAGGGCCTGCCGGCGGCGGCRCCTGCGATGAACGTGTCCGAGAGCGGCCGGCGGCTTCGCCGGTGACGCGCATCATCCGCGGCTTCCCCACATCGAGTGGAGAAGCTCGAATCGGTACGGCGAGAAGCTCGTCTCGTGGTGCGGCGTGGACAGGATGACGCTCGAGAACGGGCGGATCCGCGAGGAGATCGTCTATGTGGATACCGCGCCGCTGCAGGCGCTGAGGATGGGCCTGGCGTTGCAGCCTCTGATCCACGTGCCGCGTTGAGCGCGCCGAATGCCGATCCTCATGACGGTTTCGCGCCGATGAGGGTCAACGCGTCAGCGACAGACCCACCGCCAGCAGGGTCGCCTGGACGGCCATGGCAATGTAGAGCGGGGTGCGGGAGGGCGTGGCAGCGTGCTGCAGCGTCTGGTCGATGCGCTGCCCGAGCAGTGCGCGCAACGCTGGATCAGGCGCTCCGGGTGCGACGGCAGCCTCAGCAGCGCGGCTCTGCTGCCATTGCGCCATCAGGTCGGCCAGCGGCAGGCGGTTCACCGCGAACAAAGAATGGATTCGCTGGCGCGGCTTCGGCATCTGTTGCTGCCCGGAATGTGATCGACTGCGGATTCGCCGCGGCGGGGCTCGGGCGAATGGTGCGGGCTCGACGGGACGCCTGAGGGGGCCCGCCGACCAACTCTCCGACCGCTACGCGCGCGGGCAAGAGTCGATCGGACTGGCGCTGATGCACGGAACGGCCGAACTACCTCTGTCTCCCGAACTGCTTCGCAGTGAATGCCCATGCCATGCGCGAGGCGTCAGGACCCTTCCTGTCGCTGAAGTGCTGGTTGGCCGCACCGCCGCTCCACGCATGCGCCAAGCATTCCACCTCGACGAGCGTGGCCACAGTAGCGCCCTGACGCTTGAAATCGATCACACGCATGGGGTGCCTCTTTCCGCGCTGAACATTCCTGCCGGAGCCCGGAACGGCGCCCGCGGCATTCGCCCAGACCTGCGCTGCAGCGCGTCCATTGCTGGGTGCCACCACGGCGTCCGAATCTCCATGGATTACCAGGAGCGGAGGCCACGCGAGACTTGTCGTGCCCGGGCTCGCAGGAAGCGGCTTCGTCGCTCGCCGACCATGCATGGCGCCTACCGCTGACAGCGGAGAAGAGGCTGTGCCGGGCGGAATTCCGGAGTGCATCGTCACGGCCTTGAATCGCTCCGGGTGGCGCGTGACAACCAGTGCGGCCATGCTCGCGCCCGCTGACAACCCCACGATCCCGATCCGCTCTCTGTCTGCGGAGTAGAGAGTGCACGCCAGGTCGAGCGCTCGCATGATCAAGGTCACCTCGCGGTGTGCGCGGCCCGACTTGGTATCGAACCAGTTCCAACAACCTTGTGGATTCGACAGACGATCCTGCTCCGGGTACAGCACGAGGAATCGTTCGCGCGCAGCCACCACATTCATCCGTGTGCTCGCGGCGAAGGTCTTCGCGTCCTGGTGGCAGCCGTGAAGCATCACCATCAGCGGCAAGCGTTCGCCAAACGTGACGCCCGGCGGACGAAAGAGCCTGAACTGCCGCACACCGGCCGGGCCCATGGCTATGCCGGCGAGCCAGTCGCCGGTGCCGGCTGGAGCCCGTCCCTTTGCCTGCACCGGCTTCAGCGCCTCCTTCATCGAGTGCGTGCCGGCGTGCATTGAGAGGCGCGTCAGCGTCGACAGATTGCGGGTCCAGAGCCCGGCCCATGAAGTTGATCGCTTCACGCTTGCTGCCCCATGTGCGCTACCGCCTTCTCTTTCGCTTCGATGCGGGAGCCTTCGCCATCGCGTCGGCCCAGATGGTGAACATGTCGCTGGCGGTCTTGTTGACGGCAGTGGTCGTTTGACGCTTCGCTTCGGCAGCGATGCGAGCGCGCTCGCTGTTGACCACCGAGTTGGCTCCGCTGAGCCACATGCTCATGAACGGGTTCTTCTTGAGCCAAGGATTGGACATCGATATTCCTTTCTGACAGCCGCACCGCGGCCGTTTCGGTTGTCTCATCTGTTCGGAGTTCGCGGGCCCGAGCGCTGCTGGATCGTCGGCAGGAGTCGCCAGCAATATTGGTTGAGGAGGTGTACGCAACCTGTCGGACTCGAGGCCTTTGTGACGTAGGCAGTCAGGCTGTGTGGTGGTCGTGCGACCGACGTAGGTTGTAGACGACTCGCCGATTTACCTATGATGGCGAACCACAGCAGCGCGCTGGCCGAGCAGGCCTTGAAGCTCTTCGGCGTCCTGTACGACGTCGAGCGGGAGATCAAGGACTTGCCAGCCGATGACCGGTTGCGGATCCGCCAGATCAAAACGCGCCCGGCGGCCGATCTACTGCACGCCTGGCTGACCGCCAACCGTCGGAAGGTGCCCGACGCAACGGCCACCGCCAAGGCGATGGACTACAGCGCTCAAGCGCTGGACAGCACTGACGCGCCTCATCGACGATGCCGACTTGAACACCGACAACAACCGCCTGGAGAACCTGATCCGACCGATTGACGGGTCAGGCGGTGTTCATAGACGGGAAAAGAACGCTGCTGCCACGAAAAGAAGCACTCCACCACCGGCAACCATTGCGACGACGGCCATTGCGCGGCGGACAAGACCGATTCGGCGCCAAACCAGTACGCCGGCGAGACCAAAGCAGCACACTCCAAGCGCCCAAGCAGGCACCACCACAAATGACGTGATCAGCAAGTGTGGATCGCGACCCAGCCGCCAAAGCACGAACAGCACGAGCGACCCCGCTGCCGCGATGAGCCCGCCGAGAATGGCCACGACAATGGCTGCCAAGCGGGGGACGTTGGTTGAGTCGTCGCCATTTCCAATAGTGGTTGGGCCTCGCCTCGACCGAGGGGTCAGGCCGCAGCTTGTGCGCGCGGCGTGTGCATCACGTGGTCTTTTCGCGGAGGCCAAGGTCTCCGGTACGGCGGAAGGCATGCGCCTCATTCGAGCGCACTGACCATGACGTAGTAGCCGTCAGGATCGCGCAGCGCGAACTCTTGAGTGCCGGTGGAGGGGTTCATCTTGGGCCCTTCCTCAAGTTGACCGACAAGGGCCCTGGCGCGTGACAGCGCCTCGCTGAAATCATCGACTCGAAAGAAAAGCAGCAGCCCATTGCCAGGCTCCGCTCGATCGGGGCTGGTCAAGGTTGGGTGATCGTGGGCTCCCCACTTGTGGAGACACAGCAACACCGTTCCGTCCGTGTCGAGGATTTGGCCGAAGTAGTCATGAGCCGGCGCCGATTGCGGTTGACCGAAGAGTGATTGATACCAGGCAAAGCTGTGAGCTACATCAGCAACGCCAATGATCGTCCAGGTGCGCTTCATCGGTTCCCCTTCTAGCCGGCTGGGGCCATTCGACCATGCGGCACGAGCGGCCGCAACCGCCGAAAGCTGTCATCGGCAGATCCGAGTGCCAATCCCGCCGGAACGGCGGATCCCCTCCGGCGTCGCGGCCCACGCGAGGGGCAGCCGGCCCGGAGAGGAATCGAGGGAAGAATCTGCACAATCGAGCCAAGCTCGAACCGGTACGGCGAGAAGCTCGCCGCTGATCCACGTGCCGCGCTGAGCGCGCAGCGTGCCGGCCCCGTCAATACGGGCGTCATGGCCGATGGACTTGCGAGCGCAGCATTCCCGGCGGCACGCCGAACAGGCGCTTGAAGGCGCGGCTGAACGAGGCTTCGGACTCGTAGCCCAGGCGCTGGGCGATGTCCGCGACAGTCGACCTGCCATGACGCAGCCATGCGCCGGCCACGTGCATGCGCCAGTGCGCGAGATAGCGTGCCGGTGACAGGCCCACTGCGGTGGTGAAGCGTTCCGTGAAGACCGAACGCGACAGGCCTGCGATCTTCGCCAACGCCACCACCGACCAGAAATGACCCGGCTGTCGATGGATCGCCGCCAGCGCCCGGCCGATCGGCGCGTCCCGCGCACCCGCCAGCCATCCCTTCAGCTCTCCGGCGTGAGTCTCGGCCCAGCCGCGCACCATGGCGGTCACCACCGCATCGGCGAGCCGCGCCATCATGGTCGCGGCGCCGACACGCTGTGCGGCCACCTCGGCCGCCATCAGGGACAACAGCGTGGGCAGCGCCTGGTCATTCGCGTCGGCACGCCGCAGCACCAGCACCTCGGGCATCAGTTGAGTGAGCGGATGCACGGCCGGCTCGTCGAATTCGAGCGCGCAGCAGACCATCAGCG
>NZ_JBFUCB010000127.1:0-11915 GCF_056405435.1 Rhizobacter sp. P1_G5
CAGCGTCATCGACGGCCCGTTCGCCGGCGACAAGGGGCTGGTCGCCGGCTTCTGGATCTGGAAGCTGAACTCGCTCGACGAAGCGATCGCCTGGGTCAAGCGCTGCCCGAACCCGATGGGCGAGTCGTCGGAGATCGAGATCCGCCAGGTCTTCGAGGCCGAAGACTTCGGCGCCGAGTTCACGCCCGAGCTGCGCGAGCAGGAAGACCGGCTGCGTGCGCAGATCGAGTCGCAGCAGGTGAAACCCACCACAGCCGTCAACCCGGTGCCGCCCGCCACCGGCAGCACGCCCTACCTGGTGATCAAGAACGCGAAGGACGCGATCGCCTGGTACCAGAAGGTGTTCGGCGCGCAGGTGGTGATGCAGATGGACGCGCCGGACGCCAAGATCATGCACGCCGAGCTGAAGGTCGGCAGCGCGCAGTTCATGCTGACCGAGGAGCGGCCGGAGCACCAGGCGCTGAGCCCGCTGACGCTCGGTGGCTCGTCGACCTCGGCGCTGCTGTACGTGCCCGACACCGATGCGATCGTCAACCAGGCAGTGGCCTCGGGCGCACGAATCACGATGCCGGTGGCCGACCAGTTCTGGGGCGACCGCAGCGGGCACCTGATCGACCCGTTCGGCCACCAGTGGTTCATCTCGACGCACAAGGAAGACCTGACGCCGCAGCAGATGAACGAGCGCCTGCAGAAGATGTTCGGCTGATCTCGCAGCCCCTGGAATGCCCCGCCGGCACGCCAGGGGATCGTGTGCCTGATCCAATCGGGGCATGAAGATCGATTTCGTCTCCGACGTTTCCTGCCCGTGGTGCGCCATCGGGCTCAAGTCGCTCGAAGAGGGCATTGCCCGGCTCGGCGACACCGTGAAGGTGGACCTGCATTTCCAGCCCTTCGAACTGAACCCCGACATGGGGCCGCAGGGCCAGGACATCGGCGAGCACCTGATGCAGAAGTACGGCGCGAGCGCCGAGCAGCGCGCGCAGAGCGGCGAGGCGATCCGCGCGCGCGGCGCGGCGCTCGGCTTCACGTTCCGCATGGACCTGCGCGGGCGCATCTACAACACCTTCGATGCGCACCGGCTGCTGCACTGGGCCGGGCTCGAGGGCCGGCAGCTCGCGCTGAAGCATGCGCTGTTCAAGGCCTACTTCACCGATGGGCAGGACCCGAGCTCACGCGAGCTGCTGGTGAAGGTGGCCGGCGAGGTCGGGCTCGACGTGGCGCGCGCCCGCGAGGTGCTCGCGACGAACGAGTTCGCCGACGAGGTGCGCGCGCAGGAGGAGTTCTACCGCCAGCACGGCATCCAGGCCGTGCCGTCGGTGATCATCAACGACCGCCACCTGATCCAGGGCGGCCAGCCGCCCGAGGTGTTCGAGCGGGCGTTGCGCGAACTGCTCAGTGCTGCTTGAGCCACTGGCCGTTGACGTTCACCAGCGTGCACGGCCCGGTGTAGGGCTTGCGGTTGGCCTCGCAGGCCGACATGGCCTGGCGCGCTGCCTCGCGCGGTGAGCTCTGGCCGGAGCGCCAGCCGAAGGCGCCGCTGTCGGACGACGCGAAGGCCTTGTGGTTCGCCTGGGCCAGGTACTCGTCGGTGAAGGCCTTCAGCGCGTCCGGGCCGACGATCACGTCGGCGGCCTGGGCGGCGCGCGGGTCGAACTGCTCCGTCGCCGGAGCCTCGGCCTCGCGGGCGCGCTTGACATACGACCGGTACGACGAGAACGAGCCGAGCAGGATCAGCACCAGCAGCACACCCGTGATCACCGCGGCCACGGCGTTGCCGCGGCGCGGCTGTGGACCGTAGTCGTTGTCGCCCTCGGTGCCCGGCCAGAAGATCATCGCCAGGCTGAGCAAGCCGCCGAAGACGGGCACCGACAGCAGCAGCGACCACCAGCCGCTGCGGTTCATGTCGTGCAGCCGCAGCGCGCTGGCGCGCACCGACCAGATGACGAACGCGGCGAAGACCGGTATGAGCAGCAGCGCGAAGCCCACCGAGCGGAAGATCGGCAGGATGATCGCCGCGGCGATGGCAATCAACGCGACACCGAGCACGCTCAGCATGCCGGTGTTGAAGTAGGCGATGCGGCCGATGCGGCCTTCGAAGCTCAGGCTCAGGACCGGAGGCAAATCCTCGGTGGCTTCGTACCCCATGGCACCACCCGACTTCGGCGGCGCATAGCGGCCGCCGTTGCGGGCCGCCAGGCGCTCGGCGCGGGCCCGGTCGATCTCTTCCTGCTTGTTGGCGATCGCACGCGCGATGTCGGTGGAGCAGTTGCGGCAGAACGCGCGCTTGGGCTGGCGCTCGCCGCAGTTGGGGCAGATCACCTGCTCTTCGAGCGGTGCGAGCGGCGGGATGGTGGCGGCGAGCGGCGTCGGCGGCGGCGCGGCGACGGGTGCGGCGGTGGGGGCCTTCACGGCAGGGATCGGTGGCGTCGCCGGTGACGAGGTGGGCACCGGCTTGCCATCCGCCGTCTCGACCAGCACCTGCATGCCCATCTGGCGAAACTTCTGCACGTAGCGATCGGCATCGGCAAGCGCGATGGCGCGCTTGATCACCGTGCGGCCGCCGGCGAACACCTCTTCCAGCCGCTCGCCCTCGACGCGGTAGGCCTGCGCGAAGCTGCGCTTGACCTCGTCGAGGCTGAACCCGCTCAGCAGCTCGCCCGCGAACACCAGGCGCACCTGTGCACTGCCTTCCATCGAATCCCTCCGGGCCCCAGCCCTGCGCTGTTTGGGCGTGAGCATAGGGGCGCCCAGTGCCGGAGAGCCCCTGCAAGAGGCCATTCATCCTCAATATTGGGGGGATGCGTGTGATTTTTCGGATGGACTGAAACAGCCCTTGTGCTGTTCTTTTCACTTACAGCTTATATGCAGTAAATATATTCAACAGGCTACAATTTGTGAACCTGAAGTACGCTCGGAGCTTGCATGCCTGACTTCACTGTTCGCACCGCGGATCAACTGCCGACCCTGCTGCAGGCCTTCCGCAAGGAGGCCGGCCTGACGCAGAGTGAAGCCGCCCTGCGTCTTGGCGTCACCCAGCAGACCTACTCGGCCCTGGAGCGCAACGCCGAGAAAGTGGGCGCCGCCCGGCTGCTGAAACTGCTGGGCATCCTCGGTGTCGAGCTCGTGCTGAGCAAGCCCGCCGCCAGCCCCACGCCGCCGTCCTGGTGACGCATGGGACGCCGATCGCACACCCGCTCGCTCGGGCTCTGGATGAACGGGGTCTTCGTCGGCACCTGGAGCCAGGCGCCGAACGCGCCGGACACGCTGCAGTACGACCTCGGGTGGACGGCGTCGGCGCAAGGGCGGCCACTGTCGCTGTCGCTGCCGTTCACACCCGGCAACGGGCCGCATCGCGGGCCCAAGGTTCGGGCCTGGTTCGACAACCTGCTGCCGGACAGCCAGGACATCCGCGAACGGATGGCGCGCCGCTACGCGACCGGCACGACCGAGGTGTTCGACCTGCTGTCCGAGATCGGTCGCGACTGCGTGGGTGCCCTGGAGATCCTGTCCACGGGCCGGGCCCCGGCCGGCGCCTCGGCCGTGCAGGCACAGCCGTTGACCGAGGCCCAGGTGGCCGAGGTGCTGCGCGGCACCACGACGCCGCACACGCTGGGGCTGGTCGCCAACGACGACGACTTCCGCATCTCCATCGCGGGGGCGCAGGAGAAGACGGCGCTGCTCCATCACGACGGACAGTGGTGCCTGCCGCGGGGCGGCACGCCCACCACGCACATCTTCAAGCTGCCGCTGGGGCTGATCGGCGGCATGAAGCTCGACATGCGCGACTCGGTCGAGAACGAGTGGCTGTGCTCGCGGATCCTGCAAGCGTACGGGCTGCCGGTGGCGGCCTGCATGCCACTGCAGTTCGAGGACATGAAGGCGCTCGTGGTCGAGCGCTTCGACCGCGCGTGGTGGAGCGGCCCGGCCGGCGAGCGGCGGCTGATCCGCCTGCCGCAGGAGGACATGTGCCAGGCCAGCGGCGTGCCGCCCGGTGCCAGGTACGAAGCCGAGGGCGGCCCGGGCATGGACCGCATCCTGGACGTGCTCGCCGGTTCGATGGCGCGCGAGCAGGACCGCCGGACCTTCTTCCAGGCGCAGGTGCTGTTCTGGATGCTGTGCGCGACGGACGGCCACGCGAAGAACTTCAGCCTCTTCCTGCGGGCCGGCGGGCGCTACCAGCTGACGCCGCTCTATGACGTGCTGTCGGCGTACCCGGTGCTGGGCGCAGGACCATCAAGGATCTCGCCCTTCAAGGCCGGGATGGCGATGGCGGTGCGTTCGAAGAATGCGCACTGGAAGATGCAGGACATCCAGCGACGGCATTGGGAGGCGCTCGGTGCGCGCCATGGCGTCGTGACGGAGGATGGACGGCAGGCCGGGTTCGTCATCGATGCGCTGGTCGAGCAGACGCCGCGGGTCGTGGAGATCGTCAGTGCGGCGCTGCCCGTGGGCTTTCCGGCGCAGTTGGCTGAAACCATCCTCGGGGGGTTGCAGGATGCGGCGACCCGGCTTGCCGCGCGTAGCTGAGCCCAGCCCCTCGCGAAGGAATTTCGGAATTCACGGAATTTCTTGCTCGCCGAGCGGAAGATTGGCATAGTTTCGGAAATTCAGAAATAAATGTCCTGCGCACCAAGGAATCACCTGCATCCCTGGAGTTCCGAAATGCCTGCAAATCCAGACACCTCGCTTGCCCCACTCCCCATTGCGAATGCCGCCGATCTCGGCCCTGTGGTGCGAGCCCGTCGGCGCGAACAGTCACTCCGGATAGACGATGCGGCTTCACTGACTGGCGTCTCGGTCGACCTGCTTTCCCGGCTGGAGAACGGCAAAGGTTCGGTCCGCCTCGACAAGCTCCTGACGGTGTTGGACGGGTTGGGCCTGGCACTCGTGGTCGGCCCGAAGGACCACCCCTGGATGCAGTCGGTGGCGCGACCCGTCACTGCGCGTCCGGAACAGCCATGACGCCGCCGACCGCGTCATCGCATTCGCTCACCCTCTGGGCAGACGGCCAACAGGTCGCCACGCTGAGCCACGAGCCGCTGGATGACCGGTGGTCCCTCGACTACAGCCCCCTCTGGGTCAGCACCCAGCAGGCGTTCCCGCTGTCGCCCGCATTGCCGCTCGTGCGTCCCGCAGCCGGCTACGCCGTCGGTGCGGTGAAACGCTTCGTGGAGAACCTGCTGCCCGAAGGCCGCGCACTCGACATCATCGCGACGACCAGCCGCGTCTCCAGGTCCAACGTGTTCGCGCTGATCAACGCGCTCGGCGCCGAGACGACGGGGGCGTTCAGGTTCTGGCGCTCGGGGGAGGCCCCTCCTCCGTCTCTCGCCGCCACGCCACCGCGCGAAGTGACCCGTGACGAGCTGAACCAGCGGTTGAGCGAGCGCGAAGCGATTCCGCTGGCGGTATGGGATGGCAAGGTTCGCATGTCCATCGCGGGCGTGCAGGACAAGCTGATGGTCTGGCTCGACCGTCCGCTCGACGAGGGCGGTCGCATGTTCCTCGTCGAGCCCCCGCTCGCATCGACGCACATCCTCAAGCCCGAGCCGGACCGCAAGCTGACGCCCCATCTCGTGGTCAACGAGCACTTCTGCATGTCGCTCGCCAGGCGCATGGGCCTTCCCGCCGCTGCGGTCAGCATCTACCGGACGCCGAGACCGGTGCTGGTCGTCGATCGCTTCGATCGCAACGTGTCGAAGGCGAACGGGGAGACCGTCGTCCAGCGACTGCACGTCATCGACGCATGCCAGGCACATGACCTGCCGGTGACCTACAAGTACGAGCGCAATTTCGGAAGCGGCGAACACGTTCGCAACATCCGCGAGGGCGTCAGCTTCGGCGGGCTGTTCGAGCTCGTGGAGCAGACGGTCAACAAGGCCTCTGCGCGGCTGGTCCTGCTCAGGTGGGCGCTGTTCCAGTTCCTCATCGGCAACAGCGACGCACATGGCAAGAACTTCTCGTTCTTCGTTCGCCCGCAGGGCCTGGAGCCTGCGCCCTGGTATGACCTGGTCAGCGTGCTGCAGTACCCCGGCCTCGACCACGAGTTCGCGATGGCGTATGGCGATGCGTTCTCGCTCGACGAGGTCGGGGCGTTTCAGCTGGCCGATTTCGCGCAGCGCTGCGGCATTGACCGTCGTCTGCTGAAGCGGGAGGCCTTGCGGCTGGCAAAGCTGGCGATCGAGCAGGCGCCGTCACAGGCGAATGCAGCCGACTACCTGGAAGAAGAGCGGGGCTTTGCGGGACAGCTTCGCGACTTCGTCGTCGCGCAAGCCTCTCGACTGGCGACGCTGGCGAGCGCCGCGGTGAAGATGCGGGACGACGACCTGTGAGAAGCAAAAGAGAAACAAAAAAGCCCGGCCGTGAAGGACCGGGCTTTCGAATCTGGTGGCCAAGGGCGGAATCGAACCACCGACACGCGGATTTTCAATCCGCTGCTCTACCAACTGAGCTACTTGGCCGTGAGCCGATGAGTATAGCAGTTTGCCGGCAGGCTTCGATCAGATCCCGCCGCTGCGCTTGTTGCGCGTCAGGTCGACACCCAGCTGCTTGAGCTTGCGGTACAGGTGCGTGCGCTCCAGGCCGGTCTTCTCGGCCACGCGCGTCATGCTGCCGTTCTCCTTGGCCAGGTGGAACTCGAAGTAGCTCTTCTCGAAGGCATCGCGCGCCTCGCGCAGCGGCCGGTCGAGCTCGAAGCTCTGCTCCGATTGCGGGCCGATCGGCGGCAGCGGCATCGCCTGGCTCACCGGCAGGGCTTCGATGGGCATGCCGTACTCGATGCGCGGCAGCGGCAAGGGAGGTGGAGGCGGCGGTGGCGGCGGGGCCGCGCGGCTGTTCGGCTTGACCAGCGCCTGCTCCACCGCGCGCAGCAGCTTCTGCAGCGTGATCGGCTTCTCGAGGAAGGCCACCGCGCCGACCTTCGTCGCCTCGACCGCCGTGTCGATGGTGCCGTGGCCCGACATCATGATCACCGGCATCGTCAGCAGCGTGGTCGCACCCCACTCCTTCAGCAACGTGATGCCGTCGACATCGGGCATCCAGATGTCGAGCAACACGAGGTCCGGCCGCACCCGCTCGCGGCACGCGCGGGCCTGCGCCGCGTTCTCGGCCAGTTCGACCTGGTGGCCTTCGTCGGTCAGGATCTCCGACAGCAGGGCGCGAATGCCCAGTTCGTCATCTACAACAAGAATGGTGGCCATGAACCCTCAGTGCACCCGGCTGTCGGTGGCGGCCGCTTCAGCAGTGCCAACCGGTGCGAATTTTGAAAATGATAGCGAAACTTGGGCACCGATCACGACTTCTCCCTGCTCGGAAGCCTCGGTCAGGTTGGCCAGCCGGATGCGCGCCCCGTGTTCATCGGCGATTTTCTTGACGACGGCCAGGCCCAGGCCGGTCCCCTTGCTCTTCGTGGTGACGTACGGTTCGAACGCCCGCTTCAGCACCTTGTCGGCGAATCCCGGCCCATTGTCGATCACCTGCAGCCGCACGGCCCGCACCTCGCCCTGCTCGGTGCGCGCGAGTTCGGTGACCACGCGCACCTGCCCGTCGGGCCGCTCGGCCACCGCATCGATCGCGTTCTGCACCAGGTTGTGGATGACCTGCCGCAGCTGCGTCGTGTCACCGATGATCGCCGGCAGGTCGGCCGCGAGGACGGTTCGCAGCTGCCCCGATTCCTGCGCCGTCGCGTACAGCGTCAGCACCTCGGCCACCAGCGCGTTCAGGTCGAGCGGATGCGGCCGCGCCGCCGGCAAGCGCGCGTAGTCGCGGAACTCGTTGACCAGCGTCTTCATCGCCTGTACCTGGCTGACGATGGTGCCCACCGAGCGCACCAGCATCGCCTGGTCGAGGCCTTCGAGCTTCGACTCCAGCTTGTGCTGCAGCCGCTCGGCCGACAGCTGGATCGGCGTCAGCGGGTTCTTGATCTCGTGCGCCAGGCGCCGCGCCACCTCGCTCCAGGCCTCGGCGCGCTGGGCCGAGACCACGTCGCTGATGTCGTCGAACACCATCAGGCGGCCGTCGTGCGGCATCGCCGCGCCGCGCACCAGCAGCGTCACCTTGTCGCGATCGGGCGCGGTCTGCAGGTCGAACGCATCCTGCCAGTGGTCGCGCTCGCCGGCCTCGGGGCTGCTGCGGTGCAGGTCGAAGCGCTGCAGCACCGCCCGGCCGAAGTCCGCCAGCCCCGGCACCTCCTCCAGCGTGCGGCCGCGGTAGGCCGACAAGGGCAGCCGCAGGATGCGCGTCGCGCCCGGGTTGACGGTGTCGATGCGGCCGTCGCGGTCGAACACGATCACGCCGGCCGTCAGGTTGTCGAGGATGGTCTGCAGGTTGGTGCGCGCCGCCTCCAGCTGCGCGAGGCTGCGCTGCACCAGCGAGCGCGCGTCGGACAGCTGCTCGGTCATGTCGGCGAACGAGCGCGTCAGGCCGCTCAGCTCGTCGCGCGACGACACCACCTGCTTGCGCGTCAGGTCGCCGCGCGCCACCTGGCGCACGCCCTCGGCCAGCACCAGCAGCGGCCGCGCGAGCTGGTTGCCCAGCGTCACCGCCAGCAGCAGCGCGCCGAACACCGCGAGGATCAGCGTCAGCGTCAGCGTGCCGATGTACATGCGCCGCAGGCCGTCGCGCGCCAGCGAGCGCTGCTGGTACTCGCGGTAGGCCGCCTGCACCGCCAGCGCATTCGTCACCACCGAACTCGGCAGCAGCTGGGTGACGAGCAGGAAGCGGTCCTGCGCGTCGAGCGAGATGTTCGAGCTCGGCATGAAGGCCAGCGCCTTGATGCGCGCGGTGCCCGAGTTCGCCGCGGTGTCCTCGTCCAGCCCCTCCAGCTGGCTGATCACCCGCGAGTTGCGCGCCTGGCGCAGCTGCGCCTGCGTCGGCCGGTCGGGCGACAGGTTGCCGGCGGCGCTCGGGCCCACCGTCAGCAGCACCTGGCCGCTCGGTCCGAGCACCGTCACTTCCTGCGCCGACAGCTGCTCGCGCAGCCGCTCCAGCTGCAGCGGCTGCACCGTCGGCGTGCTGTCGGCGAGCCGCTCGGCAGCGAGCCGGGCCTTGTTCGCGAGGTCGTTGACCTGCGCCTCGAGCGTGCCGCGCCCGAGGTTCAGTCCGGCATCGAGCGCGCCCTCGACCTTCACGTCGAACCAGGTCTCGATGCTGCGCGAGACGAACTGGTACGACACCGTGTAGATCAGCAGCCCCGGCACCACACCCACCATCGCGAAGATGGCCGCGAGCCGCAGCAGCAGCCGGCTGCCGAACTTGCCGCGCCGCACCCGCAACAGCAGGCGTACCGACGCGATGCCGATCACCAGCATCAGCAGCGCGGCGACGATCAGGTTGACCCAGAACAGCCAGACGTAGTGCTTCTCGTACAGCCCGCGGCTGTTGGTGGCGATCGACAGCAGGAACACCAGCACCAGCCCCGCGCCGGTGACGGCGACCAGCGAGACGATCCATGCCCAGCGGGAGGCCTTGGTCAACTTAAACTCCCAACCCACACACACAAACCACCCTGATCCAGCGGACGCCGTGGAACCGGCTTTGCCGGGCCACTGGCGGCGCCCCCTTGAGGGGGAGGCGCGCAGCGCCTCGGGGGTGGGTCATCAAAAGCGTTTGAACCGCTCTACGCGCAGCGTCCAGTCGGCCTGGCCGCCGATGCCGATCTGCATCGGCCGCGGCAGCTGGCTGGTGTCCAGCCGGTAGCTGAACTCGATGTAATGGTGGCCCTCGTCATCGATCTGCGCCGCATCGGCCAGCCGCCAGCTCACGACGCGGCGCAACGAGGCCAGCGCATCGAACAGATTGTCGTAGCTCTGGTGCAGCCCGCCGAAGGTGACGCGGTATTTCCGCGTCAGCGGCTGGTAGGCCAGGCGCCAGGTGCGGGTCGACGACGTGATCAGCTTGTCGCGCCAGTACCAGCGGTCGCGGTAGACCTCGGCCTCGGCGACGAAATACACCGGCACGCCCTTCAGCAGCGCGTCCTCGACCGAGTGCGGCAGCTCGAACTGGGCCGAGAAGCCGAGCTGCAGGCCGTCTTCGTTGCGCACCAGCTCGAAGCTCTCGAGCTCGATCGGCTCGGCCCGCAGCGGCGCGTGCAGCGCCATCAGCAGCGCGATGGCGACCCACAGCAGCAGCCGCCCCCAGCCACTCGCGCCGGGGACACAACCGCCTTGCCTGGGAGGGAACCGGAGCGAGCGCAGCACGGATGCGTTCTAGGATTTGGTCAGCAGTGCGTAGAAGAAGCCGTCGGGCGATGCACCCGGATGGAGCGCGTGGCCTTCGCCTGGATTGTCAGCGAGCGGCAGCAGGTGGCCGGGTGAAGGCCGGTCGGAAGCCACGGACGCGCCGGTTTCGCGTTGCAAAAAAGCGTCGATCACCTGCCGCCCCTCGGCCTGGAACACCGAGCAGGTGCAATACAGCAGCCGGCCGCCCGGCTTCAGCAGCGGCCACAGGGCGTCCAGCAGCTCGCCCTGCAGCGTCGCCAGCGCCGGGATGTCGGTCGGCCGGCGCAGCCAGCGCACGTCCGGGTGGCGGCGCACGATGCCCGAGGCGCTGCAAGGGGCATCGAGCAGGATCGCGTCGAACGGCCGGCCCTGCGACCAGGCGGCAGTGTCGCGCGCGTCGCCGGCCACCAGCGTGGCCTGGCGGCCGATCCGGTCCAGCGCGTCGCGCACGCGGGCCAGCCGGCCCGGGTCGCTGTCGAGCGCGGTCACGTCCAGGTCGGCCAGCTCGAGCAGGTGGGCGGTCTTGCCGCCGGGGGCCGCGCAGGCATCGAGCACGCGCGCGCCGGCCGGCAGGCCCTCGCCGGGCAGCCCGACCAGCAGCGGGGCGGCGAGCTGCGCCGCCGCATCTTGAACCGAGACATCGCCGGCCGCGAAGCCGGGCAGCCGCTGCACCGCCGCCGGCTGCGCCAGCACGACCGCCTGCGGGCCGGCGACACGGCCTTCGAGCCCGGCCTCGGCGAGCCGGCGCACATAGCCCTCGGGCGTGCCGCGGCGCGCATTGACACGCAAGGTCATCGGCGGGCGGCTGTTGTTGGCCGCGAGCAGCGCCTGCCAGTGGTCCGGCCAGTCGGCCTGCAGCCGCTCGATCCACCAGCGCGGGTGGTTGTGGCGGGCGAGCGGATCGGCAAGCGCCGTCGCCACCTGGGCTGGTTGCTCGCGCAGGAAGCGGCGCAGCACCGCGTTGACGAACGAGGCGCTGGCGCGGGCCCGCTGCTTGGCGGCCTCCACGGCCTGGTTCACCAGCGTGTGCGGTGCGTAGCGGGCGCCGTCGCCGGCCGGCTCCGAGGGGGCGGGTTCGTCCGAGCCGGCGCCCGGCCACATCAGCGCCAGCACGCTGAGCAGCAGCGCGTCGACGAACGGCGGCGGCGCCTTGGGCACGAGCTGGCGGCGCAGCACCTCGGCGGCGCCGAGCTTGCGCATCACCTCGAACGCCAGCGCCTGCGTGCCGGGCCGGGCCTCCGCGGGGCAGCGGGCGAGCGCATCGTTGAGGGAGCGGCCGTCGCGCACGGCCTGCACGGCGGTGGCGACATGGACGAGAAGCTGGGACAGGGGCAGGGAAGTCACGGGCGAGAGTCTACGGGCGCGGATCTGCGGGCGCGGCAGGGCCCGGTTTGGCGCGGTTCCGGGGATCCCGTCACAATCGCCGACCTGCGGTCAGCACCGACCGCCACGCCCCGCGCCCACCAGAAAGACCGACATGCCGAAAGCGCCCCCTCGCAACGACGCCCGAAGCGAAGCCGAACTCGCCGCCCTGCCCGCGTCCGAGCGTATCCGCTACCGGCTGGTCGGCGCCGATTGCCGCTACCACGCCAACGACAACATCGCGGCCCACATCCGCGAAGGCGAGATCGACGAGCTGCGCGACGAGGTCGAGGCGAAGATGCAGGAGGTGCTGAAGGCGCTGGTGATCGACACCGACAG
>NZ_JBFUCB010000128.1:0-11894 GCF_056405435.1 Rhizobacter sp. P1_G5
CACGCTGCCCCACCGCATTTCTCCCTCCATGCCTCTGCCTCCGATCATCGCTGCGCCACAGCGCGATCGGGTTCCATGCCCAAGTTGCGCTCACTGGTGCGCAGTATCGGAAACAGGGCAGGGCGCATCTATAGCAACCCCCACGGACCCATGCCATGAACGTCCAGACTGCAGCCTTCAACCTCGTACACGAATACCCCGGCGGCGCCACCGCGCTCGCACCTCTGCTCGGCAAGAGCGCCTCGACACTCAGCCATGAGGTCGACCCCAACTACCCGACCGCCAAGATCGGGCTGGCCGACGCGCTCAAGCTCACGCTGCTGACGAAGGACCGGGGCATCCTGAACGCCTTCGCGCTCGCCAGTCACTGCATGGTGCTGCCGTTACCGGCCCGCGCCGATGGCATCGACGACGACACCTTCAAGGGCGTCACGCGCATGGCGCGCGAGTTCGCCGAGGTGATCGGCCAGATCAGCGAGGTGACGGCCGACGGCGCCGTCACCGACAACGAGCTGCGCCGCGTAGAAGGCGAGGCCTCCGAGCTGATGTCGGCCGTGCAGGCCGTGCTCCTCGCACTGCGTGTGCGCAATGAGGCGGCCAAGCCGCAGTCGATGCGGGAGGCGCGCTGATGCACACGCAGACCACCTCCTTCCCGAGCCTTGCCGTTGACGTGCTCGCACGCGACACGCTGGAGCGACTGAGTGCCGACGACCTCGCGACGGTCCGCGAATCCGAATTCATCTTCGCGGCCCTGGCCAAGCACCACGAGCGCACGGCGCGCTTGACATACCTGCCGCTGGGCATCTGCCGCAACTGCGAAGAGCGCTGCGCACCGGGCGAGCCCTACTGCGATGACGACTGCCGAACCGACCACACCCAGCGCGAATGCCGGCAAGCCCGGCTGCGCGCCTGACCGACCTCTGACATGACCTACCGACAAGATGCATTGCGGCCCACGCGGCTGCAAGGGAAGGGTGTTGCCCAATGAGCACCATGGTGATGGCGGTCTGCTGGCCGCTTCCGATGCCCCCGACGCCGAAGGCCGTCCTGATCAGCCTCGCCGACCAGGCGAACGACCAGGGCGTGTGCTGGCCGAGCATCGACACGATCACGACGCGCACGTGCTTCGGTGAGCGCGCGGTGCGCAATGCCATTCGTTGGCTGGAGACGGCAGGGTTGGTGAAGGTGGAGATCGGCGCCATGAAGGCGAACCGTTACACCGTGACCCCGCGCGGCAACGGCTGCGAACAGCAAAGCGCTCGACGCACCCCGGCACCAGATGCCCCCGGCAGCAAATGCCTCCCGGCACCACGTGCCCCCCGGCACGAGATGCCCCCGGCACGAGATGCCGGTCACCCGGCACGAGGTGCCGCCCAACCGGCACCAGATGCCGGTCACCCCGGCACGACGTGCCCCCTAACCGTAATAGAACCAATACAAGAAATACACCCCCAACCCCCAAAAGGGGCTGAGGACCTTTGGCACCACGATGTCGGCAACGCTCACGGCAACGCTCACGGCAACGACGAGGTCGGCGATGACATCGACGACGACGAGCAGGCGTCGAAGCACAAGCCGCTGCTGAGCCTCGCCCAGTTCCTCGCCATCTGCAAGGCCGCCGGGGAGAAGCCCATTCCCGAGGGCGACAAGGTGTTCGAGTACTGCGATGTCGCCGGCATCGACCGCGACATCCTGCTGCTGCACTGGGTCGAATTCAAGAACCGCCGCACCGCTCAGGGCAAGCGTCAACGCGACTGGCGGCAGACCTTCCGCAACAGCGTCCGCGACAACTGGTACCGCCTCTGGTTCCTCAAGCCGGGGACGCCCGCCCAGCTCACCACCCAGGGCCTGCAAGCGCAGGCCGTGATGCAACGCCACACCGCCATCAACGCTGCCACCCACGCCGCAACCCAAGGAGCCGCCGCATGACCCGCCGACCCGACGCAATGACCGCCCCCCACAGCGATGAAGCCGAGCACGCCGTGCTGGGCGCGCTGCTGCTCGACAACCAGGCCTTCGAGGCGGTGAGCACGGTCCTGAAGCCCGCGCACTTCTACCAAACCGACCACCGTGCCATCTACGAGACGATCTGCGAACTGCTGACCGCCGGCAAGCTGGCCGACCTGGTCACCGTCCACGAGAAGGGGCACCACGACATGGTGTACCTGAATCAGCTGATGTCGTGCGTCGTCAGCAGTCGCGCAGCCTTGCGCCACGCCGAACTGCTGGTCGAGCGCTGGCGTGAACGCGAACTGATGCGCCTGGGCTCGAACCTAGCTGACGAGATCCTGCGCGGCGCGCACGATGCGAAGGGCAAGCCGCAGCCGGTCGACCAGGTCATCGACCAGATGATCACGAAGCTGATGGCGCTCAACGCGGTGGCCGAGCGCAACGAGCCGCGCGACATCAGCGAGCTGGTGGTGGGCTTCGTCGACGACCTGAGCGCGCGCTACGACGGAAAGGTCACCACGGTCCCGACCGGGCTGAAGGATCTGGACCACTGCACCGCGGGCGGTGGCCGGCCGGGCGAGCTGTGGGTGATCGGCGCCAGGCCGAGCATGGGGAAGACCGGACTGGTCTTGACGCTCAGTCGCAACGTCGGCCGCAAGGACCGGGTGCTGATGCTGACCCAGGAAGACAGCTTGAACTCGCTGACGGCCCGGCACGTGGCCGCAGCCGGCCGGGTCAACCTGGCCGACATCCGCAACCCACTGCGTGCACCGCAGAGCATGTGGGAAGGCGTCACCGAGGGCGTCGAGGCGCTCGGGAAACTGCGCATCGCGATGGACGACCAGGCCGCGCTCTCCATCATGGACGTGCGCCGCAAGATCCAGCAGGTCAAGCGTCGCCACAAGGAACTCAGCCTCGTCGTCATCGACTACCTGCAGCTGATGGAGGGCGACGGCGACAACCGCAACCAGGAACTCGGGAAGATCTCCAACGGCCTGAAGCGGGCGGCCAAGGAATTCGCCGTCTGGATCATCCTGCTGTCGCAGATGAACCGCGAAGCCGACAAGCGCAGCGGTCCGCCGCAGATGAGCGACCTGCGCGACAGCGGCGACATCGAGGGCGCGGCGGATCTGATCGGACTGCTGCACCGCGAGCACCGGCGCAACCCGACCGAGGCCAACAAGATGCACGCCGAGCTGCACGTGGTCAAGCACAAGAACGGTCCGACCGACACGCTGAACTTCACCTTCGACGGCGCGCACCAGCGCTTCACGGACTGGGAAGGGCCAGCGCCGATGAAGAGCCTGAAGGCGCAGCGCGGCGGCGGCCTGGACTGATCGGAGCACGCATGCTGACGATGAACATCCGCTTCGATGCAGGCCAGATCGCCAAGGCGTTCGGCGAGCTGCAGCAGGAGCACCCGAACGTGATGGCGCAGGCCATCAACGACACGACGCGCGAGGTGCGTGATGCCCAGGTGGCCGCGATCCGTGCGAGCTTCGACAACCCGACGGCCTTCACGCTGCGGGCGTTGCGCACGACCTTCGCCACCCGCAGCAAGCTGCAGGCGATGGTGTGGCTGAAGGACGGCACGTCGCGGGCGCACTACCTGCTCCCGCAGATCGAGGGCGGAAACCGGCCGCTGAAGCGCTTCGAGGAGATCCTCGTGCAGGCCGGGCTGATGCGCAAGAACGAACGGGCGGTGCCCGGCGCGGGCGCCAAGCTCGATGCCTACGGCAACATGGGGCGCGGGCAGATCGTGCAGATCCTGAGCCAGCTGCAGGCGTTCAACCTCGCGGGGTCGGACGCCAATGCCACCAGCAGCAGGCGCTCGAAGGCCAAGCGCAGCAAGGTCGAGTACTTCGTGGCGCATGGCAGTGAGTCGAGGCAAGGGCGTGGCTCGTGGAAGCACGGCGACAAGATGCAGCACCTGCGACGCGGTGTGTGGGCGCGGCACCGCTTCAGCTCTGGCAGCGCAGTGAAGCCGGTGCTGCTGTTCGTCAACGGCACGCGCTACGGCAAGCGCTTCGACTTCGCGGGCACGGCGCAGCGCGTCATCGATAGCCGCTTCAAGTCGCTCTACGAGCAGCGCATGCACAAGCAGCTCGCGAAGCTCGGGCTGGGTTCGAAGGGGCAGGGTGCATGACCACCTCGACCTCGATCAGCACCACCCCCACCCCCCTAGACGGGTCCTCCCGGGAGACCTCGGTCAAGGGTAATTCGAACCCCGTTCGCACCGTAGTTGCGGGCGTTGCTTAAGGGGGTTGTACCCATGGAAGCGATGCAACAGCCCCTCTCTCACCCGCTGACGCAGGAGCAGTTCGGCGACCTGGTCGGCGTCAGCCAGCAGGCAATCAGCGAGCTGCTCGGCCGCGGGATCCTGAAGGCCGGCCAGCCGGCCTCGGCGTGGCTGCGCGCGTACACGAAGCACCTGCGCGAACAGGCGGCGGGCCGCGGGGCCGACGGCGAACTGGCGCGCGAGCGCGCCCGCCTCGCCCGTGAGCAGGCCGACCGCGTCGCGATGGACAACGCGGTGAACCGCCGCGAGYAGGCGCCCGTCGCGGTGCTGGAGCTGGTGCTCGCCAAGATGGCCGGCGACGTGGGCAGCTTGCTGCAGGGCCTCGTGCCTCGCGTGCGCCGCCGCGTCGAGTTGCCCACCGAGGCGCTGCGCATCTTCGAGGAGGAGGTCAGCAAGGCGCGCAACCGGGCGGCGGCGCTCAGCCTGGCGGATGCCGAAGACGAACCCGATGAAGAGGAGGATGGAAATTGACGGAACTGGCGCCTATGCTCGACGCAGTCGAGTCCGCGTACGTCGAGCCGCCCATGTCGCTGGCGGACCTCGGCACCGAGCAGCGCGACGAGATCAACGCGGCGCTGCGCCGCGGTCTGCGCCCGCTCGAAGCACCCCCGCCGATGCGCCTGTCGCAATGGATGGCCGAGCACTTCTACCTCAGCGAGGAGAGCAGCTACGAGCAGGGCCGCTGGGAAGCCTACCCGTACCAGATCGCCATTGCGGACTGCATCGGCCACGACGAGATCAACCACGTCACGTGGCGCAAGTCCGCTCGCACCGGATACACCAAGATCTTCCTGGCGGCCGTCGGCTATTTCGCCGAGCACAAGCGTCGCAACCAGGCGGTGTACCAGCCGACGGACGAGGACCGCGACGACTTCGTCACCACCGAGCTGGAGCCGATGCTGCGCGACGTGCGCGTGATGCGACGCGTGTTCCCCAAGTTCAACCGCAAGTCCAAAGAGAACACGATCAAGAAGAAGCGCTTCCTCGGCTGCCTGCTCCACCTGCGTGGCGGCAAGGCCGCGAAGAACTACCGCCGCATCACCGTGGACTGCGTGTACTACGACGAGACCGACGGCTTCGACCGCGACATCGAGAAGGAAGGCAGTCCCTTCCGGCTCGGGGACAAGCGCATCGAGGGCGCCACGTTCCCCAAGTCAGTCGCCGGCAGCACGCCGAAGTTGAAGGGCTTCAGCCTGATCGAGGACCGCGAGAGCCAGGCCGACGTGCGCTTCCAGTATTTCATTCGCTGCCCGCATTGCGATGACGAACACACCCTCGACTGGGGCGGCAAGGAAGCGCGGCACGGCTTCAAGTGGACCGACAACGACCCGGAGACGGTCGGCCACGTCTGCCCGCACTGCGGCGTGTGCATCACCCAGGCCGAGTACCTGGCGGCCTGGAAGGGCCGTTGGAAGTCGGCCGAGGGAATCTGGATCGACGAGCGCGACGAGCTGCAGCTGCGCTTCAGGAATGCCGTGGATGCGGAGATCGCACCGCCCATGCACGTGGCGTTCTTCAGTTGGACCGCATACAGCCCCCAGGCGACCTGGGTCAGCATCGTGCGCGACTGGCTGTCCGCGGCGAAGAAGGCGCAGGCCGGYGACGACAGCGACCTCAAAACCTTCATCAACACCACGCGCGGCGAGACYTACGAGCAGGAGCTGGAGAAGACCGACGCCAGCCAGCTCGCGCTGCGCGGCAAGCACGGGCATCCGTTGCGCATCGTGCCGCGCGGTGCGGTGAAGCTCGCGATCGGTGTGGACGTGCAGGGGGATCGCTGGGAACTCGTCGTGTGGGGCTTCGGCCGTGGCGAAGAAATGTGGGTCGTCGACGACCTGGTCATTTACGGCAACCCGGCCGACCAGCGCGAGTGGGATCTGAAGCTGGACCCGGCGATCAAGGCGACCTACCGGCATGTGTGCGGCGTCGAGATGTCGGCAGACGCGGTTGCGATCGACACGGGCGGTCACTTCACACACCAGTGCTACGTGTTCGTGCGCAACCGGCCGAACCAGAACCTGTACGCGGTCAGGGGCGAGACGCGGATGGGCCGCCCGATCAAGAGCGCCAGCGTGCTGGTCGACGTGAACGAGCGGGGCAAGACGATCCGCAAGGGCGTGCGGCTGTGGCACGTCGGGACGGATACCGCGAAGGACTTGCTCTACGGCCGCCTGCAGGTCAGCCAGCCCGGGCCGGGCTATGTGCACTTCGCGCGCGAGCTGACGGCCGAGTTCTACGACCAGCTCACGGCCGAAAGCCGGATGCTGGTGAAGACGGGCCGCGGCGAGGAACACCGCTGGCTCAAGCCGGCCGGCAAGCGCAACGAGAAGCTGGACTGCACGGTGTATGCGCTGTTCTGCGCACAGGCCATCGGGTTGCACACGCTCAGCGACAAGCTGTGGGCACGGCTCGAAGCGGGGCTGGAGCCTGACCTGTTCGCGTCGATGCCGTCGGCAAACGCCACCGCGATGGCAGATGTGCAGGCGTCTGCACCGATCGCGCCTCGGGCTCCACCACCCCCAGCCGCACGGCCTCTCGTACCTCAGCTCACGTCATCCCCGATTGCCAGCAACGCATGGAGCAGCCGCCTTTGAACCACACCCCGTCTCACTCGAAGTCCCCGTCCAAGCCCGTTCACCGCATTCCCCTGGTCGGCCAGATGTCGGACATCCTTCGCGACCGCCTCGCGCTGCAGGATCCGTGGGCGACCGCGATGGCGCAGGAAATCGTCCAGGGGTTGAGCGCCAAGTTTGGTGGCGCTCTCGTCTACGTTCCTCGTCCGGATCGGGGCTCGCGCGACGAACACATTCGCCTGATGTTCAACGGCGCGAACATCCAACAGGTCTGCGAGAAGTTCGGCCTGTCAAAGGCGCAGGTCTACAAGATTTGCGCACGCCGGCGATAAGGGCGCCGAGAACCAAACGCAAGGCGTGAACAGGGCCTGCAAATAGTCTCGTCTCGGTGTCTACAAACGAGACAGCAATTCCAAGACGATGACGGCATGCACAACGCACCTGTCATCGCATGAGCGCCACGCCCTGGTACAGCGTCCACCGCCGTCCTGTCTTCTCCGCACGCGCACAGGCCGAGGTCCAGCACGCCGAGATCTGGATCTATGGCGACATCGGCGAATCCTGGTACGGCGACAGCGTTGCCGCGAAGGACTTTGTCCTGACTGTCGCTGCGCTCGACGCCGAGACGATCACCGTTCGCCTCAACAGCAATGGCGGCTCCGTCAGCGACGGCATCGCGATCTACAACGCGCTGAAGCGCCACCCGGGCACCGTCACCGTGTCGGTCGATGGTGTGGCCGCGTCGATCGCGAGCCTGATCGCGATGGCCGGCGACCGCATCGAGGTCGCGGAGAACGCGATGCTGATGATCCACGCCCCTTGGGGTAGTGCTGCCGGCAATGCGAGCGAGCTGCGCGAGTACGCCGACCTGCTCGACAAGTGGGCGCAGGCCATGGCCGCGAGCTACGCCGCCAAGACCGGCCGGCCGCTCGACGAGGTGATGGCCTGGCTCGACGGCCAAGACCATTGGTTCAGCGCCACCGATGCCGTGACCGAGAAGCTCGCCGACGCCGTCACGGCCGCGCTGCCTGTCAGTGCCAGCGCTAGCCGCTTTGCTTGGGCCGGTTCCCGCGGCGCCGCATCGACGCCGGCCGTGTCTGCCGTTCCTTCTATCGCTCGCCCGACTGCTTCATCGATTCCCCCGACTTCTTCGACCTTGGAGACTGCATTGCCGACCGCTCAAATGGCTACCACCCACACCACCATCCCGACCACCCAGCCGACGCCCGCCGAGGCACAGGCTCACCAGGACGCCGTCCAGGCCGCGGTGCGCGCCGAGAACCAACGTCAATCAACAATCCGCGCCGCGTACCAACCCTACAGCGGCGATCCGCACACGCAGACGGTGCTCAATGCCGCGCTGGCCGATTCGAACTGCACGCTGGTGCAAGCCAAGTCGATGCTGCTCGATGCGATGGGTCATGGCTCCGTACCGCTGGCCGGCGGCTACCTGCTCACCGTCGAGGACGAAACCGACCGACGCAGGGCCGGCATGGCCGCAGCGCTGGAGATCCGCGCCGGCCTGGCGAAGAACGACACCAGCAACCCGTGGCGCGGCCACAGCCTGACCGAGATGGCGCGGGCCTCGCTGCAGGCGCACGGCGTCAAGCACGCCGGCACCGACCGCATGAGCCTGATCGCGCTGGCGTTCACGCACAGCTCGGGCGACTTCCCGTTGCTGCTGGCGAACGTCGCGCAGAAGGCGATGCTCAAGGGCTATGACGAAGTCGAGGAGACCTTCCAGAAGTGGACCGTGAAGGGCACGCTGCCGGATTTCAAGCCGATGTCCATGGTCGACATCGGCAGCTTCCCGGCGCTGCGCCAGGTGCCCGAGGGCGGGGAATACAAATACATCAGCATCGRCGAACGCGGCGAGACCCGCGTGCTGGGCACCTATGGCGAGATCTTCAAGATCACCCGCCAGGCGGTGATCAATGACGACCTGGACGCGTTCACCCGCATCCCGCGCAAGATGGGCCGGGCGGCGATCCGCACGGTCGGCAACCTGGCGTATGCGGTGCTGACCGGCAACGCGCCGATGGCCGACGGCAAGGCGCTGTTCCATGCCGACCACGGCAACCTGGTCGACGCCTCTGCGATCACCACGGCCGCCGTCGATGCGATGCGTGTCGCAATGGCCCGGCAGAAGGACGGCGGCCAGACCTCGGGCGCTTTGAACATCCGTCTCGCCAAGCTGCTGGTGCCGGTGTCGCTGCAGGGTACGGCGAACGTGGTCCGCGACAGCGAGTACGAGGTCGGCGCCGCCGCCAAGAACAACACGGTGCCGAACAGCGTGCGCGGCACCTTCGAGGTGATCTCCGACGCCCGTCTCGACGACAACTCGCCGACGCGCTGGTACGGCGTCGCCGACCAGGGCATGCATGACGTGGTGACGGTCGACTACCTGGACGGCAACGAGGCGCCCACGATGGAGCAGCAGCAAGGCTGGAGCGTTGACGGCGTCGAGTTCAAGGTCCGTATCGATGCGAGCGCCAAGGCGCTGGACTGGAAGACGCTGCAGCGGAATGGTTGATCAGGGCTGATCCCGGCTGACCTACACCTCACCACCACAGGAATTCACCATGAAGAACTTCGTCCAACCCGGCCAATCCATCACCACCGCGCCGGCCGCAGCCGTGTCCTCCGGCGGCGTTCTGCGCCTCGGCGCTCGCATCGGCGTCGCCCTCGCCAACGTTCCGGCCAACGTGTCCGGCGTTTTCTCCGTCGAGGGCGTCTACAGGCTGCCCAAGCTCGCAGCGGACGCGATCGGTGTCGGCGATGCGGTGCGATGGGATCACCTGCAGGGCGTCATCACCACGGCCACGATCGGTGCCGGCAATGCGGTGATCGCCTCGGCCGGCTTCGCCTTCACGGCCGCAGCGGCTGGCGAGACCTTCGTCGACGTGAAGATCAACGCCTGAGGCCGCGCCGGATGCTCGACGACATCTTCACGCGCAAGCTCGCGGTGCTGTACGCCCGGCTCGGCCGCGATGCGCAGTTCACGCCAGCCGGCGGCGATGCGCAACCGGTGCGGGTATTGCTTGACGAGCCGGGTAGCACCGGTCTGGACGGCATGCAGATGCGCACCGAGCCGACGATCCGCATGCAGAGCGTGGACGCGCCGAACGGCGTCCAACGGGGCGACCGCTTCACCGTCGCCGGCAAGGCTTGGGCGGCGCGCGAGGCCGGCGTGCCAGTGCTCGACGGCAGCGAGCTGCAGGTCGAGCTGAAGGCAGTGCCGACGGGAGCTGCAGCATGAGGGCCGAAGTCAACTCCACCCACGAGCGCATCCTGCAGTGCGTCGAGCTGGTGCTCAAGAGCGCAGGTACCGACGCAGCCGCGCGCGTGCATCGGGGCCGCGTCGATGCCTTCGGTGTCGACGAGATCCCGGCCATCAACATCCGCCGCTCCACCGGCCAGGCCGACGCGTTCGCGCATGCAGTCACTCGCGGCCTAATGGAGTTCGAGCTCGACTTCCACGTGCGCGGCGAGGACTGGGAGACCGCAGCCGACCGGCTGCACCTGCAGGCGCACCGCGTGATCGCGGTCGACGGCGAGCTGAACACCCTCGGTCGCGGCCTGCGCTGCGTGCGCACCGAGCCGCGCGCCGAGGGCGGCGACGAGACCATCGGCCGCCTGACGGCGACCTATCAGCTGCAGGCGCTGAGCCGGGCCGGCGATCTGTCCCTCGTGACGTGACACCAGCAGCCGCTGCCTCGCTGCCCTCACTCCTTCAACTCATCCAAGCACCACCACCATGATCTTCTTCGGATCCGGTCAATTCATCACCATCCCCGTCCAGGACTCATTCGGYAACCCCTGGGCCACCCCCACCCCCACGCGTCTAGGCGGCCTGCAGGACATCTCCGTCGACATCGACGTGGACCTCAAGACGCTGTACGGCTCGCGGCGCTACCCGATCGCCGTCGCGCAGGGCAAGGCCAAGATCGAGATCAAGGCCAAGTACGCCGAGATCGACGGCGCGGTCCTCGGCCGCCTGCAGTTCGGCAAGGCGCCGACCGCCGGCATCCGCGCGGCCGTCTACGACTTCGCCTTCCTGCTGGCGGCCGGTGCCGAGGGCAGCAATGTCGCGGTGGAAGTCATCGTCGAGCCGCCGCACGACGGCACCTTCGTCACTGACCTTGGCGTGGTCGACGGCGCCACGGGCGAGCAGCTGGAGCGCGTGCCGTTCGCCAACGACGCGGTCCCGGCCGCTGGCGAGTACGCGGTGTCGAACGGCAAGTACCGCTTCGCGCCGTCGCCGGTGGCCCGCAAGTTTCTGGTGAGCTTCGAGTACCGCGCCGAGTCGGCCAACGGTCGCAATGGCCAGATCTTCGAGCTGACGAACGACCTGATGGGGCCGACGCCGGCCTTCACAGTGATGCTGCAGAACCAGTACGACGGCAAGAACCTGGTGATGAAACTCAACCGCGCGGTCAGCAGCAAGGTCAGCCTGCCCTTCAAGAGCGACGACTTCGCGGTCTACGACCTGACGGCGCAGGCCTTCGCCGACGAGGCTGGCAGCRTCGGCTACATCGCGCTGTTCTGACCCCTTCGTCATCTTCATCCTCATCTCCATCACGACCATGAACGACACCATTACCCTGGGCGAACAGACGATCGAGGTCGCGCCCATTCCGTTGGGCCGGCTGAAGAAGCTGCTGCCTGCCTTCAACCGTGCAGGCCTCGCCTTCAAGAACGGCCGTCTGGACGAGGTCGTGTTCGACGACATCGTACTGGTGCTGTCCGCCGGCACCGGCAAGACGGTCGAGGAGGTCGAGCTGCTGCCGGCGACGATGGAGCAGCTGAGCGCGGCGCTTGAAGTTGTTGCCAAGGTCGCGGGCCTGGAGACCAAGGTAGGCGCGATGGGGGAAGGGCAGGCGTCTTCGGCGGCGGTGGTGGCGGCGGCCAACATGCCGGGGACGCCTGGAGCGATCCCTGGAGCGACCTCTACGCCTGGCTGATCACCGCGACCGGCTGGACCTGGCAGCACATCGACGAGCGCGTCACGCTGCCGCAGGTCTCAGCCCTGGCCGCGTTCTGGAAGCACACGCCGCCGGCCGCGCTGCAAC
>NZ_JBFUCB010000129.1:0-11795 GCF_056405435.1 Rhizobacter sp. P1_G5
GCCTGGGAGTGGTACCACGAGCACATCGGCGGCGGCCGCTGCCCGATCGTCGACACCTTCTGGCAGACCGAGACCGGCGGCCACATGATCACGCCGCTGCCGGGCGCGACGCCGCTTGTGCCGGGCTCGTGCACGCTGCCGTTCCCCGGCATCATCGCCGCCGTCGTCGACGAGACCGGCAAGGACGTGCCGAACGGGCAGGGCGGCATCCTGGTCGTCAAGAAGCCGTGGCCGTCGATGATCCGCACCATCTACGGCGACCCGGAGCGCTTCAAGAAGAGCTACTACCCGGCCGACTTCCAGGGCCGCTACTACCTGGCCGGCGACGGTGCGATCCGCGACGAGAAGACCGGCTACTTCACGATCACCGGCCGCATCGACGACGTGCTGAACGTCAGCGGCCACCGCATGGGCACGATGGAGATCGAATCGGCGCTGGTGGGCTTCACCGACCTGGTGGCCGAAGCGGCGGTGGTCGGCCGCCCGGACGACACGACCGGCGAGGCGATCTGCGCGTTCGTCGTGCTGAAGCGCCCGCGTCCGAGCGGTGACGAAGCCAAGGCCATCGCGAAGCAGCTGCGCGACTGGGTCGGCAAGGAGATCGGCCCGATCGCGAAGCCGAAGGACATCCGCTTCGGCGACAACCTGCCGAAGACGCGCTCCGGCAAGATCATGCGCAGGCTGCTGCGCTCGGTGGCCAAGGGCGAGGCGGTGACGCAGGACACCAGCACGCTCGAAAATCCGGCGATCCTCGAGCAACTCGGCCAAGCCTACTGATCGGAAAAGACGAAGGCCCCGCAGGGGCCTTCTTCATCCAGCGGCCTCCGTGGAGCCGGCTTTGCCGGGCCACTGGAGGCGCCCCCTTGAGGGGGAGGGCGCGTCAGCGCCTTCGGGGGTGGGTCACTTCAAGCTCAGGATCCAGGTCACCAACTGCTTGGCCTCGGCGTCGGACACCTGCGTGTTCGCGGGCATCGGGACCGCGCCCCACACGCCGGCGCCGCCCTTGATCACCTTCGCCGACAGCTTGTCGACGGCGTCCTTCTGGCCGGCGTACTTCGCGGCGACCTCCTTGTAGGCCGGGCCGACCAGCTTCTTGTCGACGGCGTGGCAGGCCATGCAATTCTTCTTCTGCGCCAGCTCCGGGTTGGCGAAAGCCGGTGCGGCTGCCAGGGCGGAGAGGGCAACGATCAGCGAGAGCAGCGACTTCATGATTTCCTTCCGAAGGGGTGGGATACTGGAAACTCAACGAATTCTACGTGGCATGGTTGACCGTTGCCTCACGTAGGACAAGTCAAAAGATCGAGGGAAGCTCATGTATTTCGTCGTTTTGGGGGTGCTGCTGCTGGTGATGAAACTGGCCGAAGTGGGCCCGGCAGCCGAGTGGGGGTGGATCGCGATCCTGTGGCCCTTCGGCGCGGCCATTGCCTGGTGGATGTTTGCCGATGCGACCGGCTACACCAAGCGCAAGGAGATCGAGAAGATGGACGAGCGCGTCGCCAAGCGCCGCGAAGAAAGTCTCGCGAAGCTCGGCATGGACAAGCGCGGTCGCCGCAAGAAGCGGAAGGTGTGAGCCCCCCAGTCGCTGCGCTCCTGCCCCCAAGGGGCGCCACCCAGCGGCCCGGCAAAGCCGGTTCCGCGGGCGTTGCTTGATCGGTTGATCCTTTGCGCTGGCTCAATCCAGCTTGTCGAGCACCGCGCCCTGGCTGGCGCTGGCGGCATTCTTGAAGAACTTCGCCATCACGCCGCGCGTGTAGCGCGGCTTCGGCGGCGTCCAGGCGGCGCGGCGCTGCGCCAGCACCTCGTCGCTGACGTTCAACTGCAGCGTCAGCGTGTGGGCATCGATCGTGATCGAGTCGCCTTCATGCACCAGCGCGATGGTGCCGCCGGCGTAGGCCTCGGGCGCGACGTGCCCCACCACCATGCCCCAGGTGCCGCCGGAGAAGCGGCCGTCGGTGATCAGGCCGACCGATTCGCCCAGGCCCTGGCCGATCAGCGCGCCGGTCGGTGCCAGCATCTCGGGCATGCCCGGTCCGCCCTTCGGGCCAAGGTAGCGCAGCACCATCACGTCGCCGGCGACGATCTTGCGCGCCATGATCGCGGCCAGCGCCGACTGCTCGTCGTCGAACACCCGCGCCGGCCCGGTGATCACCGGGTTCTTCAGGCCGGTGATCTTCGCGACGCAGCCCTCGGGCGACAGGTTGCCCTTCAGGATCGCGAGGTGGCCCTCGGCGTACATCGGGTTGTCGATGGTGCGGATCACGTCCTGGTCGGCGCGCGGCACGTCGGGCACGTCGGCCAGGTTCTCGGCCACCGTCTTGCCGGTGATCGTCATGCAGTCGCCGTGCAGCAGCCCGGCCTTCAGCAGCACCTTCATCACCTGCGGGATGCCGCCGGCACGGTGCAGGTCGACCGCCAGGTACCTGCCCGAGGGCTTCAGGTCGCACAGCACCGGCACCTTGCGGCGCACGCGCTCGAAGTCGTCGATCGTCCAGTCGACGCCGGCCGCATGCGCGATCGCGAGGAAGTGCAGCACCGCATTCGTCGAGCCGCCGGTGGCCATGATCACCGCCACCGCGTTCTCGATCGATTTCTTCGTGACGATGTCGCGCGGCTTCAGGTCGGCCTTCACCGCCTCGACCAGCACGCGCGCCGCCGCCTTCGCGGTGTTGGCGGTCTCGTCGTGCGGGTTGGCCATCGTGCTGCTGAAGGGCAGGGCCATGCCCAGCGCCTCGAACGACGAGCTCATCGTGTTGGCGGTGTACATGCCGCCGCACGAGCCGCTGCCGGGGATCGCGCGGCGCTCGATCTCGCAGAAGTCTTCCTCGCTCATGTTGCCGGCGCTGAACTGGCCGACCGCCTCGAACACGCTGACGATGTTCAGGTCCTGGCCCTTGTAGCGCCCCGGCAGGATGGTGCCGCCGTAGACGTAGATCGCCGGCACGTTGGCGCGCAGCATGCCCATCATGCCGCCGGGCATGTTCTTGTCGCAGCCGCCGACCACCAGCACGCCGTCCATCCACTGGCCGCCGACGCAGGTCTCGATGCAGTCGGCGATCACCTCGCGCGACACCAGGCTGTACTTCATGCCCTCGGTGCCCATCGCCATGCCGTCGCTGATGGTCGGCGTGCCGAAGATCTGCGCGTTGCCGCCGGCCTCCTCGATGCCGGCCACCGCGGCGTCGGCCAGCTTCTGCAGGCCGGAGTTGCACGGCGTGATCGTCGAATGGCCGTTGGCCACGCCGATCATCGGCTTCTTGAAGTCGCCTTCCTGGTAGCCGAGCGCGTAGTACATCGAACGGTTCGGCGCGCGTGCGACGCCTTCGGTGATGTTCTTCGAACGGCGGTTGACGGGGCTGCTCATCGGGGTGTCTCCTGGCGGAATGCTCGGGGGGAGCGTGAGTATCGATCGCGTGCAGAATGTCGTCCAATATATCCAGCGTGGTGGATTGATATGTCTTGTGTATGAGTGACGAGCTGCGCATCGAGCTGCGCGCCTGGCGGCAGTTCCTGGTGCTGGCCGAGACGCTGCACTTCGGCCGCGCGGCGCAGCAGCTGAACATGACGCAGCCGCCGCTGACGCTCGCGATCCGGCAGATCGAGGCCCGGCTCGGCACGGCGCTGTTCGACCGCACGCGGCGCCGCGTCGCGTTGACGCCGGCCGGCGAGGCGCTGGTGTCGCCGGTGCGCCAGCTGCTGCAGCAGGCGGCCGCCCTGGGGGCGGTGGCCAGCGGCGCGGGCAGCGGGGCGGTCGGGCGGCTGCGGCTCGGCTTCGTCTCGACGGTGGGCTTCGGGCTGCTGCCGGGCTGGCTGCGCGATTTCCGGCTGGCCGAGCCGGGCATCCACGTCGTGCTGCGCGAAGCCACCACCGACGTGCAGCTCGCAGCACTCGCCCAGGGCGAGGCCGACGCCGGCTTCGTGCTGCACGCGCCCGGCATGCTGCCGGCGCCGGCGCTCGAGCACCTGTCGCTCGGCACCGAGCCGCTGGTGCTGGCGCTGCCGGCCGCCTCGCCGCTGGCGGGCGCGCGGCGGCTGTCGCTGCCGGCCTTGCTGGCGCAGCCGCTGATCATCTTCCCGCGGACGATCGCGCCGTCGATCCACGACGCGGTGTTCGCGTTCTACCACCGGCACGGCGCGACGCCGGTGATCGGGCAGGAGGCGATCCAGATGCAGACCATCGTCAACCTGGTGTCGGCCGGGCTCGGCCTCGCCTGGGTGCCCGAATCGGTGACCCAGCTGCGGCGCGATGGTGTCAGCTACCGGCAGCTGCCGCCGTCGCTGGCGGCGTCGGGCGGCGCGGCGCCACGCTCCGAGACCAGCCTGGTGTGGCCGCGCGATGCCGGGCCGGTGGTCGAGCGCTTCGTTCGCTTCGTGCGCACCTCGCTGGCGACCTGAGCTGGGGTATCGTTCGCCTGCTTCCGCATTGCCCTGGCCCTCCACACCCATGCTCGTTCACCCGAAAATCGATCCCGTCGCGCTGCAGATCGGCCCGCTGGCCATCCACTGGTACGGCATCACCTACCTGGTCGCCTTCGGGCTGTTCCTGTGGCTCGCGTCGATCCGCGTGCGGCAGACGCAGTTCGCGCAGGCCGGCTGGACGCGCCGCGATGTCGAGGACCTGCTGTTCTACGGCGTGCTGGGCGTCGTGATCGGCGGCCGGCTCGGCTACGTGCTGTTCTACAAGCCCGGCCACTACGCCGGCCATCCACTCGAGATCTTCGCGGTCTGGAAGGGCGGCATGGCCTTCCACGGCGGGCTGCTGGGCGTGATCGCGGCGATGGGCGTGTTCGCCTGGCTGCGCAAGCGGCCGTTCTGGCAGGTCACCGACCTGATCGCGCCGTGCGTGCCGACCGGGCTCGCGTCCGGGCGCATCGGCAACTTCATCAACGGCGAACTGTGGGGCCGCGTCACGTCGCCGGACCTGCCGTGGGGCATGGTGTTCTCAGGCGCAGGCGACGAGCCGCGGCACCCGTCGCAGCTGTACCAGTTCGGCATGGAAGGCCTGCTGCTGTTCGGCTTCCTGTGGTGGTTCTCGCGCAAGCCGCGGCCGATGGGCCAGGTGTCGGGCGCGTTCCTGATCGGCTACGGGCTGTGCCGTTTCACCGCGGAGTTCTTCCGCGAACCCGACGCGTTCCTCGGCTACCTCGCGCTCGGCATGAGCATGGGCCAGTGGCTGTGCGTGCCGATGATCCTCGCGGGCATCGTGCTGTGCGCCTGGTCGGCGCGGCGCGGCTTTCCGGCCGGCGAGAAGGTGGCGGCATGAGGCAGGTCTTCTTCGACACCGAGACCACCGGCCTGAGCCCGGAGTCGGGCGACCGCATCATCGAGATCGGCTGCGTCGAGATGGTGAACCGGCGCCTGACCGGCAACAACAAGCACTTCTACGTCAACCCGCAGCGCTCGAGCCATGAAGATGCGGTGAAGATCCACGGGCTGACCGACGAGTTCCTGGCCGACAAGCCGCTGTTCGCCGCGATCGCCGACGAGCTGATGGATTTCCTGGCGGGCGCCGAGATCGTCATCCACAACGCCGGCTTCGACGTCGGCTTCATGAATGCCGAGCTGCGCCGGCTCGGCCGCCGGCCGTTCGCGGAGTGCGTGGCGGGCGTCAGCGACAGCCTGCTGATGGCGCGCGAGATGTTCCCCGGCAAGTCGAATTCGCTCGATGCGCTGTGCAAGCGGCTGGAGGTCGACAACTCCAACCGCTCGCTGCACGGCGCGCTGCTCGATGCCGGCCTGCTGGCCGAGGTCTACATCAACATGACGCGCGGGCAGAACTCGCTGGTGATCGATGCGGGCGGCACGTCGTCGCACGACATCGTCGTCGCGGCGATCGACTTCAGCGTCTTCGACCTGCCGGTCATCGTCGCGAACGACGAAGAGCTGGCGGCACACGCGAAGCAGCTCGCCGATCTCGACAAGGCCTCCGGCGGCAAGACGGGGTGGCGCCAGCTTGTGGCATAATCCAGGGCTTCGCGACAAGGCAGCCATGTTGAAAACGCGAAGCCGGTGATCGCAAGACACTCGGGCGGTTAACTCAGCGGTAGAGTGCCACCTTCACACGGTGGAAGTCGCAGGTTCGAACCCTGCACCGCCCACCAGTCCGATCATCCGTGGCAAGAGACAGGCAGCAAGAACGAAGCAGCACGACGGTGCTGCTTTTTTTTGCCCATCGCGCCGCGGCAAGAGCCGCCATTCGCCGCAGATATAGTCAGACGGCATGTCCCGCAAACACCATTCCCTGACCCGCGCACTGGCCGCGTCGTGCGCCGCGCTCGCGTGCACCACCGTGCAAGCCGGCCCGCCGGAAGGCGACCTGTTCGGCTACAAGCTCGGTGCGCCGTACACCATCAGCGAGCTGACCCAGCAGCGCACACGCGTCTCGCCGATGGTCGAGATGATGATCGACAAGCCCGACAAGGCGCCCGACTTCAAGGCCATCGAGCTGCTCGCGACGCCGAAGAGCCTGACGCTGATCAGCGTGCACGGCGTCGCCGATTTCCCCGACGAGACCCAGGCGCGCGCCTTCGCGGCCCGCCAGTCGGCGCTGATCGCCGTCGCCTACGGCGACAAGTGCCCGAAGAGCCCGTCCTTCATGAACGACCTGCTGAAGCTGCTGTGCCCGGGCGGGCTGGAGCTGTCGGTGTCGTACTACCCGCCGGACGCCTCGCGGGCGCAGCACAAGGTGCACCTGGGTCTGCGGCTGGCACCGGACAGCGAGGCCGGGCGCCGCCTGAGCCGCCTGGCGCAGCAGGAATCGACCGCACCGTCGACCCCGCCGGCCCCCGATGTGGATTCGGCGCAACGCACCGACAAACCAAAAGCCGATACACCGGCCGCGAAGCAGTCGCCGCAATAGGCGCCCGAACGCCTCCTTTCTTCGCCGAGGCAGGCGTTCCAATCGCTCGGATTGGCAGGAAAACACCTTGCTATTTCCCGTGCGCAATCAATGACTTATCGACAGCCGATGGCCGTTTTGTAGCGAACGCCTACAAGTCTGTAACAAGACCTGAAACAGGTTGCACGTCGGATAAACCCTGATCCGCCCCATCGATTTTTCCGATGGATCGCCCGATCCCCCTCTACCACCCCCATGAACGAGGGGGTGCCGCCTCGCTTCCGGCACTTGCAAAAAGCCAAGACCTTGATCTGACCTCCCGTAACAGGCGACACCTCTGGTCGTTCAATGATTCGTCCCAGCCGTCGAAACAGGGATGCCCGATCGACGGGCGCAGGGATTGGCCCGGCGTTGAAGGTTGGCTAGAGGAGCTATTCGATGAGTTGGTTTCACAAGGTGTTGGGCGCGTTCTGCGTGACGGCCGTGCTGGCCGGATGCGGCGGGTCCTCGACGGATCAAGGGTCCGATGCGGCAGACGCCGCCGGCACGAGCGAATCGGCTGAAGCACTGCGCATTGCAGCCGCCGCCGGCACGCGCTACACGCTGACGGTGTCCGGCCAGGCCGGTGGCCTGATCGGCACCCAGCCCGCAGGCATCGTCTGCGGTGAAGGCAACACCCAGTGCACCGCGAGCTTCGCGGCCGGCACGCAGGTGATGATCGGCTCCCGCGCGAGCAGCGGCTACACCTTCAAGGGCTGGAGCGGCGGTTCGTGCTCCGGCACCGACTTCTGCTACGTCACGATGAGCCAGAACCGCACGGTGGTCGGCAGCTTCGTCTCGAACAGCACGCCCACGCCGACGCCGACCCCCACGCCGACGCCCACCCCCACCCCCACCCCCACCCCCACGCCCACCCCGACCCCCACGGTCACCTACCCGCTGGCGATCACCGTCACCGGCAGCGGCTCGCTCACCTCGAGCCCGGCCGGCGTGTCGTGCAGCGCGTCGTGCACCAGCGTCTTCTACTCGGGCACGCCGGTCACGCTGAACCCGGCACCGGCTGCCGGCTACAGCTTCAGCGGCTGGAGCGGCGCCTGCTCGGGCACCGGCACCTGCACGGTGCAGATGAATGCGGCGGCTGCGGTCGGCGCCTCGTTCACCGCCACCTCCACCGGCGGCGGCTCGGGCGGCACCGGCGGCGGTACCGGCACGGCGCCGGGCACCGGCACCGGCAAGGCGTACTTCGTGGCGACCACCGGCAGCGACAGCAACGCCGGCACGCTCGCGGCCCCGTTCAAGACGATCAACAAGGCGGTCGGCCTGGCGGCTGCCGGCGACACCATCGACGTGCGTGCCGGCACCTACACCGAGAGCGTCGTGATCCGCCGTGCGGGCAGCGCCACGAAGTGGATCTCGCTGCGCGGCTACAACGGCGAGCGCCCGGTGATCAAGAGCACGAGCTCGGGCCCGACGGTCTACTTCTACAACTCCGCCTGCGATGAAGACGCGATCGGCGACGGCAGCGGCAACACCGACTGCTACCCGATGTACTGGGTGGTGCAGGGCCTGGAGATCCAGGGCAGCGCCGCCGGCGGCAGCGACGGCAACGCGATCAAGATCGACACGCCGAAGGTCAAGCTGGTGGGCAACCGCCTGTGCTGCAGCGTCGCCGACATCGTCAAGCTGGTGCGCACCTCCAACGACGTGGAAGTGCTGGACAACGAGATCTGGCAGGACGCTTCGAAGGTGCAGCCGGGCAGCAACGCCCAGGGCGTGGACATCGTCGGTGCGGACCGCGTCCGTGTCGCCGGCAACTACATCCACGACGTGCCGGACATCGGCGTCTATGCCAAGGGCAATGCACGCAACCCGATCTTCGAGAGCAACCGCCTCGTCAACATCGGCAACTCGGCCAACGGCCATGCGCTGATGCTGGGCCAGGAGACCGACGACTACCGCCTGGTCGACGGCCTGTACGAGACGTATGACGGCATCGTCCGCAACAACGTCGTGATCGGCTCCACCTGGGCCTGCCTCGCGACCTCGTCGTCGAGCAACGCCCGCTTCTACAACAACAGCTGCTACGACACCGGCAAGCTGATGCACGGCTCGATCTTCCTGTCCAACGAGTCGGAAGTCGGCCAGGCCGGCACCAACGTGTACTTCGGCAACAACATCATCTACGGTTCGTCGGCGAAGCCGGTGGTGAAGATCGGCTCCAACGCGCTGACCGACTACAAGACGCTGGTCTTCGACCACAACGTCTACTACTCGAGCAACGGTGCCCCGACCTTCACGTCCGACTCGTTCAGCAACGTCAACTTCGCGACCTGGCTGACCAAGTACAAGGCGCTGAGCGGGCGTGACGATACCGGCAGCAAGATGGCCGATCCGAAGTTCTCGACCACGACGGGCAGCACCCCGCTGACGCTGTCGACCGGCAGCCCGGCGATCGATGCCGGCGCGAGCCAGTCGCTGGCCCCGACCGACATCCGCGGCGTCTCGCGCGCCCAGGGTGCGGCCACCGACATCGGTGCCTACGAGTACTGATGCCTGACCTAGCGCCGGCGATCCTGCCGGCGCCTTCTTCGATCAACACATGCGGCCGATGCGGCCGCTCAGAGCCCAGCCCGGCGATCCACGCGATCGGGCCTGGACCGGGCTTGTCTGGAGCTAGTCAATGAACAGGGTGAACAAGGTGTTCGGTGCGATGTCGCTGGCGATGATGCTGGCGGCTTGCGGCGGCGGAAGCAGTGGCAACAACGCGACGAGCGCTGCCTCCGAAGTCGATCCCGAACTGGCAGCCGCCGGCGCCACCGAAAGTGCGCAGGCCGTCGGCGACAGCGCGTACTACACGGCGCGTCCGATCACGGTCACCGTGACCGGCCCCGGCATGGTGGGCAACATGGTGAGCGGCGTGCTCGGGCCGATGAACTGCGGCAACGGCGGCACGGTCTGCTCGGTGAAGTACACGAAGTACACCTCGGTGCTGCTGGGCGCGCTGCCCAACACCGGCATGGTGTTCCTCGGCTGGGGCGGCGCCTGCTCCGGCACGGCCAACACCTGCACGCTGAACAACAGCCAGTCCCGCGCGGTCACGGCCAAGTTCGGCCCGGCCGGCACGACGACCCCGCCGACGACACCCACCACCTACCGCCTGAACGTCAGCACCAGCGGCTCCGGCACGGTGACCTCGGGCGCCGGCGGCATCAACTGCGGCGCCGACTGCAGCGAAGACGTCACGCCGAACGCCGCGGTCACGCTGACCGCGACGCCGGCCGCCGGCTTCAAGCTGAGCGCCTGGGGCGGCGACTGCTCCGGCAGCGCCAGCACCTGCAGCATCACGATGAGCCAGGCGCGCGACGTGAGCGCGTCGTTCGTCGTCGCCGACACGACCGCGCCGACGGTGGCGAGCGCCACGCCCGGCGCCGGTGCCACCGACGTGGCCGTGACGACGCCGGTCAAGGTGACCTTCAGCAAGACGCTGGACTGCTCGACCGTCTCGGGCCAGACCTTCAAGGTCGGTTCGGTGTCGGGCACGATCGCGTGCAGCGGCAACACCGCCACGTTCACGCCGGTCGCGGCCCTGTCGACCGCCGCGCAGTACCCGGTGGCTTTGACCGCCGGCACGAGCGGCATCAAGGACACCGCCGGCAACGCGCTGGCCGGCACGACGAGCTGGAACTTCACGACGGCGGCTGCGGCCACGACCCCGCCCGTCACGCCTCCCACCACGCCCCCCGCGACCGGCGGTGCCTTCAGCTTCCTGGCCTACGGCGACAGCCGCTCGGGCAACGGCTGCGGCGGCAATGCCGTGCACATCGGCCTGGTGAACCGGATGGTCAATGAACCGGCCGCCTTCGTGTTCAACCTCGGCGACATGGTCACCGGCTACGACAAGTCCACCAACTGGGTGCAGCGCGGCGATTGCCCGAGCGACGCCTCGAAGGGCAGCTTCAAGGAAATCATCGCGCCGCTGCAGAACAAGACGCCGGCCGCCGGCCTGCAGACCTACTACTTCCCGGTGGTCGGCAACCATGACGACAACTACGGCGACGGCTGGTACCCGGACAAGTTCGGCAACGGCTACTGCGACGTGTTCGACCCGAAGAAGGTCGGCATCCCGAACCACACGCAGAACAAGGCCTACTTCAAGGACTGGACCACCTCGAGCGTCAAGCACTACACCGACGACCAGTTCTACCAGCTGGCCTGCGCGAAGACCCGCAGCGGCGTCTATCCGGACTACATGTACTACTCGTTCGACTACAAGGGCACGCATTTCGTGGTGCTGCGCCTGAACTCGGACTACTACGACGTGATGGAGTGCTCGAGCAACTGCACGGCCGCCAACGAAGGCAACTACGACGCGTACTACTACAAGCACCAGCTCGACTGGCTGCGCTACGACCTGGCGCAAGCCTCGGCCAACAGCGCGATCCAGAACACCATCGTGCTGATGCATGCGCCGCTGATCTCGTACTCCGACGGCCATGCGCCGAACGCCTCGTGGCCGACGCTGATCAAGGATTTCAGCAAGCACCCGAAGGTGAAGATGGTGATCTCGGGCCACAGCCACGTCTACGAGCGCTCGGTGCCGGTGTATGCCGATGCCGCGAGCCCGAACGGCGTGCGTGACGACGCGAAGGGCGCGGTCTACACCGTGACCGGCGGCGGCGGCTCGGCACTGGCCGGCTTCAACAACCTGGGCCCGCTGAACGCGAAGGCCACGGCGGCGTACCACTACATGCGCATCGACGTGGACGGCGGCAAGGTGAGCGTGAAGACGATCGGCCAGGACGGCGCGGTGCTCGACACCTTCTCGACGCGCTGATCCGCGGTATCCGACGAGGCCCGGCGGTGCGATGCACGGCCGGGCCTTCTTGCTTGTGGCAGCAATTCTCGAACCGGCCCGAGAGACGCTCAATGAAGCGGCGCCGGGGCCGAAAGAGGTCAGGTC
>NZ_JBFUCB010000130.1:0-11755 GCF_056405435.1 Rhizobacter sp. P1_G5
GCCCCCGAGATGGCCTCCGCCGTCGACACCAGCTTCATCACCGGCATCTCCAGCGTCAACGACCGCATGCTCATCCTGATGGACATCGAGGAGCTGATGGCCAGCGCCGAGATGGGCCTGATCGACAGCAAGCACTGATGCGGCAGCGCGAGCCATGGCCTTTCTCTCCCGCCTCTCGATCCGCTCGCGCCTCTATTTCGCGACCTGCTTCTCGCTGCTGCTGCTCGGCCTGATCGGCAGCATCGGCTGGGCCGCGCTGCACGGCACGCGCGGCACCGTGCGCACGCTGGTGGCCGACGACTTCGGCATGGCCTCCGACATCAGCGAGCTGCGCACGACGCTCGGCCGGCTGCGCCGCTTCGAGAAGGAGATGATCATCAACTTCAACAACGTCAACGAGGTCACCGACAACAAGGCCTTGTGGACGAAGGCGCATGCCGAGACGCTGGCGCGGCTGGGCGGCCTGGGCAAGCGCCTGGACGCCGAGCCGGCCAAGACGGTCGCCGCGGCGCTGGAACAGTTGAAGCAGTACCACGACGGCATGCTGCCGGTGATCGACCAGCTGGAGCGCGCGACCATCGACGGCGCCGTCGCCGGTGCCTACGCCGGGCAGCTGAAGGACAACATCGAGGCGGTCGAGAAGACGCTGGGCGTGCTGTCCGACGCCTCGCGCGAGCATGTGGCGGCCGGGCAGGCGGCGGTGGAGCAGGCGATCGGCACCCAGTCGGCGCTGCTGGCCGGCGGCGTGCTGCTGGCGCTCGCAGTGCTGTTGCCGCTGACCATGCTGACGGTGCGCAGCATCAACGCCTCGATCGCACATGCGAGCGGGCTGGCCCAGCGCATCGCGCAGGGCGACCTGTCGCAGGCGGTGGAGCCGCGCGGCGACGACGAGATCGGCCGGCTGCTGCACGCGATGGACGGCATGCAGAACGCGTTGCGCACGCTGGTCGCACAGGTCAAGCAATCGACCGACAACATCGCGACGGCGAGCGCCGAGATCGCGACCGGCAACCAGGACCTGAGCCACCGCACCGAGCAGACCGCGAGCAACCTGCAGCAGGCCGCCTCATCGATGGAGCAGCTGACCGGCACCGTCAAGCAGAGCGCCGATTCGGCCCTGCAGGCCAACCAGCTGGCCGCATCGGCCGCGGAAGTGGCGGCGCGCGGCGGCTCGGTCGTCGCCCAGGTCGTCTCGACGATGGACGAGATCAACGCCAGCTCGAAGAAGATCAGCGACATCATCGGCGTGATCGACGGCATCGCGTTCCAGACCAACATCCTCGCGCTCAATGCCGCGGTGGAAGCGGCCCGTGCCGGCGAACAGGGCCGCGGCTTCGCGGTGGTCGCCAGCGAAGTGCGCAGCCTCGCGCAGCGCAGCGCGCAGGCGGCCAAGGAAATCAAGGGCCTGATCGGTGCCAGCGTCGACCGCGTGGACGCCGGCTCGCGCCTGGTGGCCGATGCCGGCAGGACGATGGGCGAGATCGTCGGCTCGGTGCAACGCGTCAGCGACATCATCGGCGAGATCACCGCCGCGTCGTCGGAGCAGCGCGACGGCATCGGCAACGTCAATGCCGCGGTGACGCAGCTCGACCAGATGACGCAGCAGAACTCGGCGCTGGTCGAGGAGAGTACGGCGGCCGCGGAAAGCCTGAAGGATCAGGCTCGCGTGCTGGCGGACGCGGTGTCGGTGTTCCGGCTCGCCTGAGCCTGCGCAACCGCACCCGGCTCGCGCGGCGCCTGCGTCCGCCTCGCGGAGAATGCAGCCTCCGCAACCGCTGCGTGCCTCGAATGACACTCACCAAGCTCCTCGGCATTCCCCTGCTGATGCTGCCGCTGCTGTCCCATTCCGTTCCCGTCGAGCTGAAGGCCTCGCCCGGCATGTACCTGTCTTGCCCCATCAAGACGCCGAATGCCGGCAACACCGTCACCGGATCGCTCCGCATCCTCACGACCTCGACCCATCCCCAGTGGGTACCGATGGCCGCGATCCTGGTCCTGGATGCTGACGAGCAGGCCTTGTACCGCATCGGCATGAGGGCCGGGTTCGATGCCGGGCAGTTCCTGACGGTCCAGGCCTTCCTCTCCAAGTCCGAGGAGACGACCACCGAACTGCTCGGCACGGTGCCTGCCGACGAGGCCGTGCGGATCCGGACGACGTGGAGCCCCCTCGGCTGGATCCAGGCCAGCGCCGCCGACTCCGGACAGCGGACTCTGTGGTTCAGCCGCAAGCCCGCAAGAGCCTTCGTGATGGTCTCGGGAGCCACCGCGCTCGTGGACCTGGACGACCCCGCGACACTGGACTGCGACGCCAGAACAACGATCGCACCGGACCTGATCGGCTCGTGGCGCGGAACGGACTCGACAGGAGCCAAGGCCCTGCTGCACCTGGACGCCGACGGCTATGCCTCGCTGGAGATGAACGGAGAGACCTGGGGCGGGCACGCCGCGTCCGGGGGCTCGCTGCGCTACCAGGTCGACCAGGGCAAGTCGCCGATGTGGATCGACTTCTTCACCGTGGCTGCCGACGGACGCGAGCTCGGCCGCATGCTGTGGACGATCGAGCGCATCAGCGCCACATCGCTGCGCGTGCGAGCGGGAGCCAAGCCGGACGAGCGCCCCAACCCCCCCGATCCGGCCAGCACGAAGTTCACGGCGACCCTCGAGAAATCGAGCGATCCGTGACCTCGGAACCGCGGTTCACTCCGCCGCGCGGCGCAGCGTCTCGACCACCGGCCGCGACACCACCTCGCGCAGCCCCCACCAGCCGGCCGCCAGCGCCAGCAGCGCACCGGCCACGCTGCCACCGAGCGGCAACCACGGCGACGGGTTCCAGCTGAACTGGAACACGTACTTCGCGAGCGCCCAGCCGACCACGGCCGCCGCCACCGACGCGAGGAAACCCGCCAGCGCGCCCACGCCCAGCAACTCGGCGCGCTGCACCTGGCCGAGCAGCCGCGCGCTCGCGCCCAGCGCGCGCATCACCGCGAACTCGCGGGCGCGCGCCTCGCGCGTCGCGGTGACCGCGGCGAACAGCACCACCAGCCCGGCCGCCAGCGTGAAGCCGAACAAAAATTCGACCGCGCGGATCACCTGGTCGAGCACCTGCTGGACCTGGCTGAGCGAGGCCGACACGTCGACCGCGGTGATGTTCGGGAATTCGCGGCTCAGCGCGTTGTCGAAGCCCGGCGTCGCCGGCGCGCGGAACGCCGTCAGGTAGGTGGCCGGCAGGTCCGGCATCCGCGCGTTCGGGAACATCACGAAGAAGTTCGCGCGCATCGAACCCCAGTCGACCTTGCGCAGGCTGGTGACCTTGCCCTCGGCCGCGATGCCGGCGATGTCGAAGCGCAGCGTGTCGCCGAGCTTCAGGTGCAGCGTCTCGGCGATGCCCTCCTCGACGCTCAGGCCGCCCGCCTCGTCTGGCGTCCAGCGGCCGGCGCTGACGGTGTTGTGATCGGGCAGCTTCGCGTCGTGGCTCAGGTTGAACTCGCGGTCGAGCAAGCGCTTGGCGCGCTCGTCTTGCAGGTCGTCGGCGCTGGTCGCCTTGCCGTTCACCGCGACCAGCCGGCCGCGGATCATCGGGTACCAGTCGTAGCGCGCGACGCCGGAGCTCTTCAGCCGCGCCTGGAAGGCCTCGCCCTGCTCGGGCTGGATGTTGATCACGAAGCGGTTCGGCGCATCCGCCGGCGTCGCGGCGCGCCAGCTGGAGATCAGGTCGGTGCGCAGCAGCACCAGCAGCATCAGCGCCAGCAGCCCGACGCTGAGCGCCGACACCTGCAGCACCGCGAAGGCCGGGCGCGCCGCGATCTGCCGTGTGGCCAGCACCAGCCAGCGCGGCGCGCGCGATTCGGGCACCGCACGGCGCAGCAGCTGCACCGCGATCCACGACAGCAGCGCGAACACCGCGATCGCTGCAGCGAAGCCGCCGACCGCGATCAGCCCGAGCGTCAGGTCGGACGACACCGCGAGCAGCAGCGCCGCGAAGCCGATCGCACCGGCCGCCAGCACCGCGATCGAGGCTGGCTTCAGCGCGCCGACATCGCGGCGGATCACGCGCAGCGGCGGCACCTGGGCCAGCTGCAGCACCGGCGGCAGGCCGAAGCCCATCAGCAGCGTGAAGCCGACGCCGATGCCGAACAGCGCCGGCCAGCCGCTCGCGGCCGGCAACGCGCTGTCGACCAGCCCGGCCAGCAGCCAGACGAACACGTAGTGCACCGCGAAGCCGAGCAGCACGCCGGCCACGCTGGCGAGCACGCCGACGATGCCGAACTCCAGCAAGTACTGCAGCGCGATCGTGCGCTGCGGCTGGCCGAGCACGCGCAGCATCGCGCAGTCGTCGAGGTGCCGGTCGGCGAAGTCGCGCGCCGCGATGCCCACCGCCACCGCCGCCAGCAGCGCCGCCAGCAGCGCGACGAGGTTCAGGAACTTCTGCGCGCGGTCCAGCGTCTGGCGCATCTCGGGGCGGCCGGTCTCCAGCGACTCGACGCGCATGCCGCGCAGCTGGCGGCTCTTCAGCTGGGCCTCGGTCCAGCTGACGAACTCGCGCAGCGCGGCTGCGCGGCCCTCCGGCGCGGCCACGGCCAGGCGGTAGGTGACGCGGCTGGCGGGCTGCACCAGCCCGGTGGCGGGCAGGTCGGCCTCGTTGAGCATCACGCGCGGCGCGAAGCTGATGAAGCCGGCGCCGCGGTCGGGCTCGATCACGATGATCGACGCGATGCGCAGGCTGGCATCGCCGAGCAGCAGCGCATCGCCGACCTTCAGCTGCAGCGCATCGAGCACGCCGGCATCGACCCACACCGTGCCGGCGGCCGGCGCGCTCGCGACCGTGCGCTGCGCACCGCCAGGTGCGTCGGCCAGCGTCAGCTTGCCGCGCAGCGGGTAGCCGCTGGTCACGCTCTTGACGGCCACCAGCCGCGAGGCGCCGCCCTTGTCGTCGGGCGCACGGCCCATGCTCGGGAAGGTGGCCGTCTGCGCGAGCGTGAGCCCGAGGCCGCGTGCACGCTCGGCGATGTCGGCCGGGGCCGGCTGGTCGCTCGCGACGATCGCGTCGCCGCCCAGCATCTGCCGGGCATCGCGCGCGAGGCCGGCATTCAGCCGGTCGGCGAAGAAGCCGACCGCGCTGAGCGCCGCCACCGCCAGCATCACCGCAACCAGCAGCAGCCGCAGCTCGCCGGCGCGGAAGTCGCGCGCGGCCTGCCGCCAGGCGAGGGTCCAGGCCGATGCGGGGCGGGCAGGCGCAGGCGACACGGGAGCAGCGGAATCGGCAGACGTCATCGGGATTTCTTTCGGATCGGGACCGGATCGTCCCATTGGCGCTTGCGTTCGAGCAAGTACTCGACGAAGGCCCGGACTTTCAGYGGGACATGCCGTGCATGCGGGTACAGCAGGTTGTAGGGCCGCGAGCGCCCGCCGAACGGCGCCAGCAGCTCGGTCAGGCGGCCGGCCGCCAGGTCGCCTTCGACGACGAAGCGGTAGGCCTGGAAGACGCCCGCGCCATGGCGGGCCAGCGTCACGCCGGCCAGCACGTCGTCGGCGCAGGTATAGCGGCCGGTGGTGAGCATCTCGACGTCGCGGCCGTCCTCGCGGATCAGCCAGGGGATCGGGCGGCCGTTGCTCGGCAGTTCGAACTGGATGCAGTCGTGGCCGGCCAGGTCCTCCGGTGTCGCCGGCGTGCCGCGGCGCGCCAGGTAGTCCGGCGCGGCGACGATCACCAGCTCGGCGTCTTCCAGGTGCCGGCAGATCAGCGTCGAGTCGTCGGGGGCGCGCACGCGGATCGCGAGGTCGAAAGCCTCGCCGCCGAAGTCGATGTTGCGATTGCTGACGTGCAGCTCGACTTTCACGTCCGGATGGGCCTGCATGAACGCCGGCAGCATCGGCAGCAGCCGGTGGTGGCCGTAGGTGGTGGGCACGCTGATGCGCAGCGTGCCCGAGGCCTGCGCCTGCTGGCCGCCGACCTCGCGCTCGGCATCGACCAGCTGGTCCAGCGCGGCGCGGCAGCGCTCGAAGTAGGAACGCCCGGCATCGGTCAGGCGGATCTGGCGCGTCGTGCGCACGAAGAGCCGCGCGCCCAGCCGCCCTTCGAGCCGGCCGATCGAGCGGCTGACCGCGGCCGGCGTCACGCCCGCGATCGTCGCGGCCGCGGTAAAGCCCTGGTGCTCGGCCGCGAGGCAGAACAGCTCGATGCTGCCCAGCATCACGTCGTCGAACTGCCGTTTCATGTCATCGCACCCAGCGGCCGCATTGATTACACCGTGTAGCGGCAGATGGTAAGCGAACCCCCTTTATCCCCAGGGGCCCGGTTCCTACAGTGAAGCCCTGTCCTTTCCTTCTTGTTCACAGGAGCCCGTTCACCATGAAACACGATCCCAAGACGGCCGTCATCACCGGCGCTTCCAGCGGCATCGGCGCCGCGCTGGTCAAGGCCTACCGCGAGGCCGGCTGGCGCGTGGTCGCCAACTCGCGTTCGATCCGCCCGAGCGACGACCCCGGCATCCTCGCGATCGCCGGCGACATCGCCGACCCGGCGACCGCCGAGCGCATCTTCAGCGAAGGCGTCGACCGCTTCGGCCGCATCGACACGCTGGTCAACAACGCCGGCATCTTCACCGCCAAGCCGTTCACGCAGTTCACCGCGGACGACTGGTCGGCGAACATCGCGATCAACCTCACCGGCTTCTTCCACGTGACGCAGCGCGCGGTGCGGCGGATGGAGGCGCAAGGGTCCGGCCACATCGTGCAGATCACGACCAGCATCGTCGACCAGCCGATCAACGGCGTGCCGGCGGTGCTGGCCTCGATCACCAAGGGCGGGTTGAATGCCGCGACCCGCGCGCTCGCGATCGAGTACGCGTCGCGCGGGATCCGCGTCAACGCGGTCTCGCCCGGCATCATCAAGACGCCGATGCACCCGCCGGAGAACCATGCGGCGCTGAGCGGCCTGCACCCGGTGGGCCGCATGGGCGAGATGAGCGACATCGTCGACGCGGTGCTGTTCCTCGAGAAGTCCTCGTTCGTGACGGGCGAGATCCTGCACGTCGATGGCGGGCAGTCCGCCGGTCACTGGTGAACCGCCATGCCGATCATCCGCATCGAAGTCACCCGTGAAGGCGTCACGCTGCAGCAAAAGAAGCAGTTGATCGCCGAAGCCACCGAGATGATGGTCCGCGTGCTGGGCAAGGACCCGGCGACGACCTTCGTGATCATCGACGAGGTCGAGACCGACAACTGGGGGGTCGCCGGCCGCACCGTCACCGAGCGCCGCAAGGACGAGGCGCAGGCCCGGGGGAAACTGGCCTAGGCCAGCAACCGGGCTGAACCCTGCGTGCAAATCCGACGAACCGTGCGGGGCACGCGGGGTGCTGCAATGGGGGCATGAACACCCTGCCCGCGATCTTCCTGTCCCACGGCTCGCCGATGCTGGCGCTGGAACCCGGCACCACCGGCCCGTTCCTGCAGCGCCTGGGCGCGGCGCTCGACGCCCACCACCCGCGCCCGAAGGCCATCCTCGCGGTGTCGGCGCACAGCCTGGCGCGCGAGCCGGTGCTGCTGGGCGCGGCCACGCACCAGGCGGTGCACGACTTCGGCGGCTTCCCCGACGCGCTGTACCAGCTGCAGTACAGCCCGCCCGGCGCACCGGAACTGGCCACGCAGGTCGAGGCGCGGCTGCGCGCGGCCGGCCTGCCGGTGCACCACAGCGAGGAAGGCGGCCTGGACCACGGCATCTGGAGCATGCTGCGCTTCATGCGCCCGCAGGCCGACATCCCGGTGCTGCCRCTCGCGTGGGTGCCCAACCTGCCGCCGGCGCAGCAGTTCGCGCTCGGCGAACTGCTCGCCTCGCTGGCCGACGAGGGCGTGCTGGTGATGGGCAGCGGCAGCATCACGCACAACCTGCGCCGCATCTTCAGCAACGGCCGGCCGGCGCTCGACGCGGCCGAGATCGCCGAGAGCGCGGGCTTCCGCCGCTGGATGCTCGAGCGCAGCGCCGCCCGCGACTGGGAGGCGCTGTTCGACTACCGCCGTCAGGCGCCCGCGGCAGTCGACATGCACCCGACCGACGAGCACCTGCTGCCGTGGTACGTGGCGGCCGGCGCCGGCGGCCGTGCGCACGCGCCCGAACGGCTGCACGAGGCGGTGACCTACGGGTGCCTGGGGATGGATGCGTATGCGTTCGGGCCCGGGGCCGCGGCGTTGAAGCAGCAACTCGCCGCCTGACGGGCGGCGGACCCTCAGCGCGCGAGTGCGACGACGCCGGAGGCCGGCGCACTCGCCGCGCGCGCGGCAGCCGCCGCGCGGTCGTCGCTGTACTGCTTCGCGAGCGCGGCGACGTCCTGCCCGGTGCGGGCGATCAGCATGCGCGCCGCGCCGATCTCGCCGAACTGGCTCATGTCGAGCACCCACCGGGTCTCGCGCTCGATCTGCGCGCACGACCACTCGGTGCCGGGCGCGGCGGCCATCGGCTTCAGTGCCTGCGACATCGCATCGCGCTCCAGGCGCAGCGCCTGCAGGCGCTCGGCCGGCCAGCCGACGCGCGCCCCGAGGGCCTGGCCGATCGCCATGTCGAGCAGCGTGGTCGAGCGCTTCGACAGCAGCTCGGCGATGTCGGCGCACACCTGCAGGCGGTTGCCGTCGCGCACCGCATTCGCATCGCAGTGCTGCATCAGCGTCTTCAGCCCCGGCATCGCCAGCGCCGACTCGATCGCCTCCGCGCGTGCCATCACCGCGCGGCGCTCGATGGCAGGCGTGCCCGGCGGCAGGTTGCGCAGCGCGAGCGCGCTGACCTGGCCCCAGCGCAGGTCGGCCGTCGTCGCCTTCGACGCCCGGTACAAGGCCTCGTCGACGAGGCCCGTCTCGCCGTGCTGGTCGGCCTCGGAAGCGACCTCCAGCCAGGCGTCGGCATTGTTCGGGTCGAGCGTCGCGAGCTGGCGTGTCGACAGCATCTGGCAGGCACCRCCGGGGCTCGCCCGGCACGCCCGCCACGCGAGCGTGTAGACGGCCGGCGAGCGCGTCGCGACCGCCATCTGCGCGAGCGCATCGCGCTGCGACGCATTGGCGCCGACGCGCGCCTGGCGCTGCAACTCGGATTCCCCGGGTTCGGCCGGCGCGTTGCAATCGGCCCCTTCACAGGCCTGCGGCGCATTCGCATGCGGCGGCCCTTCGTCGCGCTGCAGCAGCAGGCCGGCGGCGCGGGCCAGCTCGTCCGGCTGCTGGGCCAGGGTCGTGACCAGGCGCCGACGGGCCGCGTCGCCGGCCGTCGTGAACAGCGTGCGGTCGAGCGGCTGGCCGCCCTTCGCCTTCACGCGGCCGATGCCGCAGACCTCGATCTCGTCGGCCGCGAGCGGTGTGCTGGCCGCGGCGGCGGCGGCCGATGCCGCGTTGCCGTAGACGGCCGCGAAGCCGTCCATCAACGGCGGGCCGGGCATCGGGAAGGTCTGCGGTGCGGACGCTGCGGCGTCGGCAGCCTCGGCGACGACCGGCTCGACCGGTGGCACCGGGGCTTGCGGCGAGCCTTGCCAGACGAGCGCGAACAGCAGGGCGACCAAGGCCAGGCCCACCGTCGCGCGGACCGCATTGCCGGGCGGCGCGCTCATACACCCCCCTCGGCAATCGCCTCCTTGACGGCCGCGACCTGCCGCCGCGACACCACCAGCCAGTCGTCGACCGGCGCGACACGCACCACCCAGCCTTCGGCCGGCTCGCCGCCATCCTCGCCCGGCAGCGTGCGCCGCTCGAGGGCACGCAGCGCGCGCCGCGCGACCAGCGCGTTGCGGTGGATGCGCAGGAAGCGGTCGCCCAGGCGCTGCTCCAGGTCGGTCAGTGCATCGTCGAGCACATGGGTGTGGGTGGCGGTGCGCAGGGTCACGTACTTCAACTCCGCTTTCAGGTACAGCACTTCGGACACCGGCACGCGCAGCTTGCGGCCGAGGTCGTTCACGAGGATCACCGGTTCGTCGTCGGGCACCGCCGCGGCAGGTGCCGCTCGCGGTGCCAGCCGCTGCACGACGCGCTGCAGCGCCGCCTGCAGGCGCTCGCGGCGCACCGGCTTGGTCAGGTAGTCGGCGGCATCGAGCTCGAAGGCCTGCAGCGCATGCTCGGCGTGTGCGGTGACGAACACGATGGCCGGCGGGTCGCTGCGGCGGCGCAGCTGGGCGGCCAGCTGGCGCCCGTCGGGGCCGGGCATGTGGATGTCGAGCAGCAGCAGGTCGCAGGCGTTCGCGGCCAGCCATTCGAGCGCCTGCTGCGCATTGCCGGCCTCGCCGACCACCTCGGCGCGCGGTTCGACGCAATCGCCGACCAGGCCGCGCAGGCGCAGCCGCGCCAGCGGCTCGTCATCGACCAGCAGCACGCGCAGCGGCGCCAGGGCGGAGGGGGTGTTCATGACAGGCAATTCACAGCGGCACCACGATCTGGACGCGGAACACGTCGCGGTCGAGCTGGGTCTCGAACTGCGCGGCGACGTCGTGCATCAGCTTCAGCCGCTCGCGCACGTTGCGCAGCGCCATGCCGCTGCCGGGGCGCGAGCCGGAACGCGGCACGGTGTTCGCGATGCTGACCACCGCATGCGCCCGCTTGACGCGCGTGCGGATGCGGATCACGCCGCCGTCGGGCGAGGGCTCGACGCCGTGGCGCACCGCGTTCTCGACCAGCGGCTGCAGCAGCAGCGGCGGCACGCGTGCGGCGCCGGCGTCTTCGTCGAGGTCCCAGCTGAGCTGCAGGCGCTCGCCGAAGCGGATCTGCTCGATCGCCAGGTAGCGCTGCGCGAGGGCGATCTCTTCGCTCAGGCTGACCGATTCGTCGGTCGCGCTGAGCGCGACGCGGAACAGCTCGGCCAGGTCCTCGAGCAGGTGCTCGGTGCGGGCCGGATCGAGCCGGGCCAGCGCGATCGCGGTGTTGAGCGTATTGAACAGGAAGTGCGGGCGGATGCGCGACTGCAATTCGGCCAGCCGGGCCGCGGTGTCGGCCGGCAGCCGGGCGCGGGCGCGCAGCGTCAGCCAGTAGAAAAGCGCGGCGGCGAGCGCGGCACCGGCCAGCAGCGGCGCGGCCAGCCGCATCGTGTCCTGCAGGCGGATGTCGACCGCCACCAGCAGCGCCCAGCCGAACGCGCCGCTCAGGCCGCCGATGCAGACCGCGGCGCACCACTGGCCGGCCACCGGCAACCGGGCGAGCGGCCGCTTGAGCAGGCACACCGAGACCAGCCACAGCAGCACCGCCGGCAATGCGACGCCGGTAGCCTGGCCGAGCAGGTTCAGCCAGGCCGACAGCGTGGGCGCCGCGAAGCTGACGCCGATCGCGACGACGGCGTGCACGAAGAACAATGCACGCAGCACGACGCCGACGTGGCAGACGTCGAAGGCCGACACCGGCCCGAGCGGCTGGCGGGCCAGCGGCACCGCGCCGAAGTTGGTGGAATTGAAGATGCTGCTGCCGCGCTGCTCGTCGGGCCGGGTCGACTCGGACCACAGCGGCGCCGGGCGGCTGGGCGTGGGGGCGAAGGCGGAGGTGGTCGCGTGGGGTTCGGGCATGGCGGGGTGGGCCGAATAGAATCCGGGGCTTCCCCCGGTGCCTGCGGCCACCAGTGCATTGTCGCCAACTGGCGCCGCCCGGCAACCGAGCCTACCAAGCGTTACACGACGCCCCGTTCCGAGCGCCCCCGACGATGTCTGCCAATCAACTCGACAAGAAATCCGAAGCCTGGTCGGCCCTGTTCTCCGAGCCGATGAGCGACCTGGTGAAGCGCTACACCTCGAGCGTCGGCTTCGAC
>NZ_JBFUCB010000131.1:0-11751 GCF_056405435.1 Rhizobacter sp. P1_G5
CTCGTCGAGTTCGTCGCGCGACAGCGAATGGCCGGTGAACGGATCGATCACCACCTCGCCCTGCGGCATGTGCAGCTTGACCAGGAAGTGCCCGGGGAACGAGACGCCGCGCGCCTGCAGGCCGATCTGCGTGGCCAGCTCGATGTACAGCACCGCCAGCGTGATCGGGATGCCGCGCCGCGTGCGCAGCACCGTGCCGAGGTGGCTGTTGCCGGGGTCGTAGTAGTCGTTGACGTTGCCGGCGAAGCCGAGGTCGCTGAAGAAGAAGTGGTTCAGCCGGCGCAGCCGCTGCAGCGGCACGGCATCGGCCGGGACGCGCTGCTTCAGGCGCAGCGCGAGCTGGTCGATCTCGGCCAGCACCGATTGGGCGTCGAGGCCGGGATCGTCGTCCTGGCCGATCGCGACGGCCGCCTCGGTCAGCGACAGGCTGGCGTCATCCGCCACCAGCGACGCGAAATACTCCAGCACGGTGGGCGCTTCGAACTGCAACGGACGGGCCATTCGACGAGTTTAGCGGGCCGAGCGCCGGGCCGCCCCAAGCCGGCCCGCATCCCCGCGGGGGATCGGCCGACGTACCCGGCGGCCGAGGGGTCGCCATCAACCACGCCGTGCGAACTGCTTCAGGTTCAACCCGGTGGCGAGCAAGGTGCCGAAGTAGACGATCGCCGCGCCGCCCAGGCAGGCGGCCAGCCACGCGGCCCGCGCGCCGTGCTGCTGGCCGAGCGCGATCCAGTCGAGCTTCAGCGAGGCGTATCCGAGCAAGGCGCCCAGCAGCGTGGTCGCCAGCAGCACCCGCCACGTGAAGCCCGCCCAGCCGGCCGACGGCGTGTAGCTGCCGGCGCGGCGCAGGCCGACGAACAGCCAGCCGGCATTGACCAGCGCACCCAGGCCGATCGACAGGGCCAGCCCCGCATGGCCCAGCTGCGGCACGAACAGCAGGTTCATCAGCTGGGTCAGCACCAGCACGACCACGGCGATCTTCACCGGCGTGCGGATGTCCTGCCGGGCGTAGAACCCGGGCGCGAGGATCTTCACGCCGATCAGCCCCATCAGCCCGACGCCGTAGCCGCGCAACGCGAGCACGGTCTGCGCGACGTCCTCGGCCCGGAAAGCGCCGCGGTGGTAGAGCGATGCGACCAGCGGCGTCGTGAACACCAGCAGCGCCACCGCGCAGGGCAGCGCGAGCAGCAGCACCAGGCGCAGGCCCCAGTCGAGCAGGCCGGAATAGGCCTCGGCATCGGCGCGGGCCTGCGCGGACGAGAGTTGCGGGATCAGCACCACGCCGAGCGCGACGCCGAGCAGCGCGGTCGGGAACTCCATCAGCCGGTCGGCGTAGGTCAGCCACGACACCGCGCCGACACCGACGTGCGACGCGATCTGCGTGTTGATCAGCAGCGACAGCTGCGCCACCGACACGCCCAGCAAAGCCGGCGCCATCTGACGCAGCACCCGGTGCACACCCGGGTGGTGCCAGGCGGCGCGGATGCGCGCGGGCGTCATGCCGATGCGCGGCAGCTGGCCGATGCGCGCCAACGCCGGCAGCTGCACCGCCAGCTGCAGCACGCCGCCGATCATCACGCCGACGGCCATCGCGTAGATCGGCTCGATGCCCCAGCGGCGAAATACCGGCGCCAGGCCCCAGCCGGCGCCGATCACCGCCAGGTTCAGCAGCACCGGCGATGCGGCGGGCACCGCGAACTGCTTCCAGGTGTTCAGAACGCCCGCGGCCAGCGCGACCAGCGAGATGAAGCCGATGTAGGGGAACATCCAGCGCGTCATGACGACCGCGCCGTCGAACTGCGCGAGGCCGGAGGCCATCAGCCAGACGATCACCGGTGCCGCGACCATGCCCGCCACGCAGGTGACGAGCAGCGCCCAGAACAGCACCGTGGCGACCGCGTTGACCAGCAGGTGCGTGACCTCGTCGCCCTCGCGGGTGCGGGTTTCGCCGAGGATGGGCACGAAGGCCTGCGCGAAGGCGCCTTCGGCGAACAGCCGGCGCAGCATGTTGGGGATGCGGAACGCGGCCTGGAAGGCATCGGTCCAGGCGCCGGCGCCGAACATCGCGGCGACCATCAGCTCGCGGCCCAACCCGGTGATGCGCGACGCCAGGGTCAGCAGGGAGACGACGGAGGCGGCACGCAGCAGGTTCATGGGGAAGGGGCAGAAGGCGGGCGGATTATAGGTAGCGCCTGCTCACCTCTTGTGTCGCAATTTGCCGAGGCAGAAATGTGAATGCTATACTCGCGGTCTTTGCCCCACCCACCTGGATCACGCAAACAAAATGGCTACCTCCTCCAAAGTCAAGAAGACGGTCCGCATCGCGTCGGGCCGCAAGCGCGTCCGCCAGGACGTGAAGCTCAACGCCGCCAACACCGCGCTGCGTTCGAAGTTCCGCACGGTCGTCAAGAACGTTCAAAAGGCTGTTGTCGCCGGCGACAAGGCCAAGGCTGCTGAAATCTTCAAGACCGCCCAGGGCGTCATCGATTCCGTGGCTGACAAGGGCCTGTTCCACAAGAACAAGGCAGCTCGCCACAAGAGCCGCCTGTCGGCCAAGATCAAGGCTCTCGCAGCCTGATTGAAAGATTCCAGGTGGTAAGTGAGAAGGCCCGCTCAGCGGGCCTTTTTCATTGGTGATCCGGAAATTGATCCCGAGGAATCAGGCAGCCTGCTGGGCCGACGGCGGCACCGGCGCCAACTGCCCGTTCGGCAGCAGGCAGGCCTCGACGACCTGGAGGTCGTTGTCGCGCGCGAAGTTCATCACGAAGTCCCAGGCCATCGGCTCCAGCGCCTTCAGCTCCTCGCTGACGATCACGCACTTCACGCCGTTGATCACGCGCGGCACGCAGTACGGCGAGTAGCCGATGAACGACCCGATGCCGCCCGCCGAACCACCGGGGCGGAAGCTGGACATCGCCCCCGCCAGCCGCTCCGCCCAGTCGCTGGGTCGGAAGGTCTTGCCATCCTTGGTGATGCCTTGGATGAACACTTCGCGGGGCAAGGGTGAGGTCATGCGTGCTGCGGGCGTGGGGTCGAACGGATGGCGGGTCGGCCGGCGGCTATTGTGCCGCGAATATGCTGCGCCGCAGCACATTGCGCGGCCCGCCAGGGGCTTGCGCCTGTGCCTTTATCGGCGTGCCATGACCGACCCTTAGAATCCAAGGCCCCGGGCGGCGCCCCTTGCTGCCCGGTATTGCGCACTTCCGGAGTCTTCCCGCAATGAATGCGACCACCACCGCCGCCCAGCCCATGCCCCACGTGATGCCGACCTATGGTCGCCTGCCGTTCGCGTTGTCGCACGGCCGAGGCTGCTGGGTGTGGGACACCGACGGCAAGAAATACCTCGACGGCCTGGGCGGCATCGCCGTCAACACCGTCGGCCATGCGCACCCGAAGCTGGTCGCCGCGCTGCAGGACCAGGTCGGCAAGCTGATCCACAGCTCCAACTACTACCAGGTGCCGCTGCAGGAGCAGCTCGCCGCCAAGCTGACCGAGGTCTCGGGCCTGACCAACGCGTTCTTCTGCAGCACCGGCCTGGAGGCCAATGAAGGCGCGCTGAAGATCGCCCGCAAGTACGGCCACGACAAGGGCATCGAGCGCCCGGAGATCATCGTCTACGAGAAGGCCTTCCACGGCCGCTCGATCGCGACGCTCTCGGCCACCGGCAACGCCAAGGTGCAGGCCGGCTTCGGCCCGCTGGTCGAAGGCTTCGTGCGCGTGCCGCTGAACGACCTGGCCGCGGTGCGCAAGGTGGCCGCCGAGAACCCGAACGTGGTCGCGGTGTTCCTGGAGGTGATCCAGGGCGAAGGCGGCATCAACGTCTCGACGATCGAGTACCTGCAGGGCATCCGCAAGATCTGCGACGAGCGCGGCTGGCTGCTGATGCTCGACGAGGTGCAATGCGGACTGGGCCGCACCGGCAAGTGGTTCGCGCACCAATGGGCCGGCATCAAGCCGGACGTGATGCCGCTCGCCAAGGGCCTGGGCTCGGGCGTGCCGGTGGGCGCGATCGTCTGCGGCCCGAAGGCGGCCAACGTGTTCGGCCCGGGCAACCACGGCAGCACCTTCGGCGGCAACCCGCTCGCGATGCGTGCCGGCGTCGAGACGCTGCGCATCATGGAAGAAGAGAAGCTGCTCGAGAACGCCGCCACCGTCGGCGCCGCGCTGAAGGCCGGCATCGAGAAGGAGCTGGCCGGCGTGCCGGGCTTCGTCGAGGTGCGCGGCCAGGGCCTGATGCTCGGCATCGAGCTCGACCGCCCGTGCGGCGTGCTGCTGAACCGCGCCGCCGAGGCCGGCCTGCTGCTGAGCGTCACGGCCGACCGCGTGATCCGCCTGGTGCCCTCGCTGATCCTCACCGCCGACGAAGCGGCGCAGATCGTGGCCATCCTGTGCCCGCTGGTCAAGCGCTTCCTGTCCGAAACCCCTGCCACGCCATGAAGCCCGGCATGAGCCTCATCAAGCACTACCTGCAGTTCAGGGATTTCCGCGCCGAGGAGTACGCCTACCTGTTCGAGCGTGCGGGCATCATCAAGAAGCGCTTCAAGAACTACGAGAAGTACACGCCGCTGGTCGACCGCACGCTGGCGATGATCTTCGAGAAGGCGTCCACGCGCACCCGCGTCAGCTTCGAGGCCGGCATGTACCAGATGGGCGGCTCGGTGGTGAACCTGACCACCGGCGACAGCCAGCTCGGCCGCGCCGAGCCGATCGAGGACAGCGCGMGSGTGATCAGCCGCATGGTCGACCTGGTGATGATCCGCACCTACGAGCAGACCAAGCTCGATGCCTTCGCGGCGAACTCGCGCGTGCCGGTGATCAACGGGCTGACCAACGAGTACCACCCGTGCCAGATCCTGGCCGACATCTTCACGTACATCGAGCACCGCGGCAGCATCGCGGGCAAGGTGGTGGCCTGGGTCGGCGACGGCAACAACATGGCCAGCACCTGGCTGCAGGCGGCGAGCATCCTCGGCTTCACGCTGCACGTCAGCACGCCGTCGGGCTACGAGGTCGACGCGAAGGCCGCCGGCGTCAGCGATACCGGCTGCATCAAGGTCTTCAAGGATCCGCTCGAGGCCTGCCGCGGCGCGCACCTGGTGACCACCGACGTGTGGACCAGCATGGGCTACGAGGCCGAGAACGAGGCCCGCATGAAGGCCTTCGCCGACTGGTGCGTCGACCGCGAGATGATGGCCGCGGCGCAGCCCGATGCGCTCTTCATGCACTGCCTGCCGGCGCACCGCGGCGAGGAGGTCGAGGCCGACGTGATCGACGGCCCGCAATCGGTCGTCTGGGACGAGGCCGAGAACCGCATGCACGTCCAGAAGGCCTTGATGGAGTACCTGCTGCTGGGCCGCATCGGCTGATGCCGACCGGCCCGCGGCACGCGACCGCATGAAGCTCGCCCTGATCACCGACCTGCATGCCAACCGCGAGGCCGTCGAGGCCGTGCTCGCGCATGCGCAATCGCAGGGTGCGCAGCAGCACGTGTTCCTCGGCGACTACGTCGGCTACGGTGCCGAGCCGGGCTGGGTGGTCGACTGCGTGCAGGCCCRCGTGGCCGGCGGCGCGATCGCGGTGATGGGCAACCACGACGCGGCCGCGGTGCAGGGCGCGCAGCCGACGATGGTGCCCGACGCGCGCGATGCCGCCGCCTGGACGCACGAACGGCTGACCCCGCCGCAGCTCGACTTCCTGGCGAAGCTGCCGCTCACCGCGCGCGATGCCGACCGCCTCTACGTGCATGCCAACGCGCATGCGCCTGCCGCGTGGGGCTACGTCACCGGCCGGCTCGACGCGGTGCGCAGCCTGYACGCCACCGACGCGCGCATCACCTTCTGCGGCCATGTGCACGAGCCGCTGCTGTTCCACCTGTCGGGCACCGGCAAGGTCGGCGATTTCACGCCGGTGCCGGGCGTGCCGATCCCGCTGTCGCCGCAGCGGCAGTGGCTGGTGATCCCCGGCTCGTCCGGCCAGCCGCGCGACGGCAACCCGGCCGCCGCCTATGCCACCTTCGACACCGTCAGTGGCGACCTGACCTACCACCGCGTGCCGTACGACCATGAGGCCGCGAGCGCCAAGGTGCGTGCCGCCGGCCTGCCCGAACGCCTCGCCCAGCGCCTGATCGATGGACACTGAGGCCGGGCCCGCGAAGCCCTCGTCGCGCCTGGCCGCCGGCCAGGTCATCGACGGCTTCCGGCTCGACGCCCACCTGCACCAGGGCGGCATGGCCAACCTGTGGGCCGTGACGCGGCTCGACAGCGACGACCCGCTGCCGCTGATCATGAAGGTGCCGCGCATCAAGGGCGGCGAGGATCCGACCAGCATCGTCGGCTTCGAGGTCGAGCAGATGATCCTGCCGTCGCTCGCCGGCGTGCATGTGCCGAAGTTCATCGCCAAGGGCGACTTCACCGGGCAGCCGTTCATCGTGATGGAGCGGCTGGCGGGCGATTCGCTGCGCCGGCGCTTCGACGATGCGCCGCTGCCGATCGCCGAGGTGGTGAATGTCGGCGCGCTCGTCGCGACCGCGCTGCACGACCTGCACCRCCAGCACGTGGTGCACCTCGACGTGAAGCCGAGCAACATCATGTTCCGCAAGGCGCCGGACGGCTCCCGCAGCGATGCCGTGCTGGTCGACTTCGGCCTGTCGCGCCACGACTTCCTGCCGGACCTGCTCGACGAGGAGTTCGAGCTGCCGATGGGCACCGGCCCGTACATGTCGCCGGAACAGGTGCAGTTCATCCGCAACGACCCGCGCAGCGACCTGTTCGCGCTCGGCGTGCTGCTGTACCACCTGCTGACCGGCGAGCGCCCGTTCGGCGCACCCACCAGCGTGCGCGGGCTGCGCCAGCGGCTGTACCAGGATCCGCTGCCACCGCTCGCGTGGCGGCCCGACTGCCCGCCGTGGCTGCAGGAGCTGGTGCTGCGCTGCCTGGAGGTGCAACCCGACAAGCGGCACCAGAGCGCCGCGCAACTCGCCTTCGAGCTGCAGAACCCGGAGCAGGTGGTGCTGACCGAGCGTGCGACGCGGCGCTCGCGCAGCGGCCGCGTGCAGACGCTGCGGCGCTGGTTCGCCGCGCTGGGTGCGGAACCGGCCGAGCGCGGCAATGCGGCCGGGCAGGCGGCGCGCAGCCCGATCCTGCTGGCGGCGGTGGATGTCGCGAATGCCGAGCCGGCGCTGCTCGAGGCGGTGCGCGACACGGTGCAGCGGCTGCTGCACACCGAGCCCGGCGCGCGCCTCGCGTGCCTGGCGGTGCTGAAGATCAACCGCATCGGCATGGACGAGCTGCTCGACAAGGACGGCGGCAGCAAGCACGTGGGCCTGCTGGTGCAGCTGAAGCACTGGGCGCGCCCGCTGCTGCAGGACCTGGAGGCCACGCGCCCCGAGCAGGCCGGGCGCGTGACCTTCCATGTGCTGGAGGCGCCTGATGCCGCGACCGCGATCGTCGACTACGCGCGCAAGAACCAGGTCGACCACATCGTGATGGGCGCGCGCAGCAGCGGCGGGCTGCGCCGCTACCTGGGCAGCGTGTCGGCCGAGGTGGTGGCGCAGTCGGACTGCACGGTGACGGTGGTGCGCAGCTTGCTTCGGCCTGCGCCATGAGCCACCCTGCCCCGGATCCCCGCTTCGGCCCGCTGCGCACGCACGGCCGCTTCGACTACTCGCCGATCACGCAGCGGCCGGATTTCCGCTGGCCCAACCGGCAGCGGCTCGCGGTGTACCTGGGCTTCAACCTGGAAGACTTCGCGTTCGGCGAAGGGCTGGGGGCATCGCTCGGCCCGGCGTCGCCGCACCCCGACGTGCTGAACCACAGCTGGCGCGAGTACGGCAACCGCGTCGGCGCGTGGCGCTGCCTGGAGCTGTTCGACCAGCTCGCGATGCCGGCCGGCGTGATCCTGAACACCGCGCTGTACGAGCTGAGCGCGCCGCTGGTGGATGCCTTCGTGCAGCGCGGCGACGAGATGATCGCGCACGGCCACACCAACTCGGTCCGCCAGGGCACGCTGCCCGAGGCCGACGAGCGCGCGCTGATCGAGCACTGCCGCGACACGATGACGCGCCGCCATGCGCTCGCGCCGCGCGGCTGGCTGTCGCCGTGGATCTCGGAAAGCCACGTCACGCCCGACCTGCTGGCCGAGGCCGGTTTCCACTACACGCTGAACTGGTGCCACGACGACCAGCCGGTGCGCCTGCGCACGCGCGGCGGCGGCTCGCTGTGGTCGGTGCCCTACCCGCAGGAGCTGAACGACATCCCGATGGTGATCGCGCGGCAGATGGACGCGAAGGACTTCGCGCAGATGATCGTCGACCAGTTCGACGAGATGCTGGAGCAGTCGCAGCGCCAGCCGCTGGTGATGGGCATCGCGCTGCACCCGTACATCGTCGGCCAGCCGTACCGGCTGCGCCACCTGCGGCGCGCGCTGCGGCACGTGATGGACCACCACCGCGAGATCTGGGTCACGACGCCGGGGGCGATCGTGTCGGCGATGGAGGAGATGGCGCGATAAACGGCTTGCGCGCCACTTCGAGTGGCGCAATACTGGCGCGATTCCTCGCCGGATTTGACGCGAATGCCACGAATCACGCCACAACATGAGTTCGATCGTCTGGTCGCGCTGATTGCCGCGCATCCCGCCGGCATCGGTGTTGACGCGCTATCCCAGGCGTTGGGTGAGCAGACCAAGCGCCGAACCCTGCAGCGCCGACTGGCTGCGCTCGTCGAACAGAAGCGCCTCGAGGTGCAGGGAGATGCGCGGTCGACGCGCTACCTGGCTCGGCCCGTCGGGGTCACGGAACCTCCTCCCACCTACGGCCATACCGACAGGTCCCGCGCCATCGCCGCGRCCACTGCGTCCATATCCCCGGAAGGCGAAGAGATCCGGGCGTACATCCGCCAACCGCGCCTGCAGCGCCGGCGGGTGGGCTACAACGTCGAGTTCCTGGAGCACTACCTCCCCAACCAGACGGTCTACCTGCCGCAAGGCTTGCGCGACCGATTGCATGCGATGGGGCAATCTCCCTCGGAGCAGGCGCCGGCCGGGACGTTTGCGAAGGACATCCTCGCCCGGCTGCTGATCGACCTGTCGTGGGCTTCCTCCCGGCTGGAAGGCAACACCTACAGCCGCCTCGACACCGAGCGGCTGATCGCGTTCGGCCAGGCGGCCGAAGGCAAGGACGCGCAGGAAACCAAGATGATCCTCAACCACAAGGAGGCCATCGAGTACCTGGTGGGAGACCCGGCGCACGCGGGCATGACGCCGCACACGCTCATCACGCTGCACGCGCTCCTGTCGGACGGCCTGATGGCCGACCCGACGGCCGTGGGCCGCATCCGCCGCCGCGCCGTCGGGATCGGCGGCAGCGTGTACCAGCCGCCGGGGCCACCACAGCCCTTGGAGGCCCTGTTCGACATCGTCGTGCAGACGGCCGCGGAGATCCGGGATCCCTTCGAGCAGGCCTTCTTCCTGATGGTGCACGTGCCCTACCTGCAACCCTTCGAGGACGTGAACAAGCGCGTGTCCCGGCTGGCCGCCAACATCCCGTTCATCCGCCACAACCTGTGCCCGCTGTCGTTCATCGACGTACCGCAGCAGGACTACGTGGACGCGATGCTCGGCGTCTATGAACTGAACCGCATCGAACTGCTGCGCGACGTCTTCGCCTCGGCCTACGGCTCTTCGTGCCAGCACTATGTCGCGGTCACGCGGGACCTGGTCCCGCCCGATGTCTTCCGGCTTCGCTACCGCAAGGCATTGGGCGAGGCCATCGCGGCCATCGTTCGGGGCGGCGACGCGGTCGACGAAGCGACGGTGCGCGCCAGGATTCCTTCAACGGTGGCCCTGGAAGACCGGGAGCATTTCGTCACGCTGGTGCTCACCGAGTTCAAGAGCCTGCATGCCGGCAATGCGGTTCGCTTCGGCCTGCGGCCGCTGGAGTTCGCGGCGTGGGAAGGACGGATCGAATAGCGCAAGCGCTGGCTGGAACCATTTCGATGGCGGCTGTCACCCACGCCCTGTCATCAATCAGGGGGCGCCATGCTGCTCATCACGAAGGTTGCACGCGAAAGCCGCTTGGACGCACGCCCGCGGGGCGGCGCCGCGACAACTCTCGTCACGCAAGGCCAGTCGCTGACCACCAAGCTGCACGACAAGGGCATCGACATCTCTGCCGCCGATCAAACCACGCGTGCCAGGTACGAGGCGATTGACAAGCATCGGCCGACCTTGCATCCCGCGTGCGCGCTGTGGTTCGCCCAGCAATGCCTCGCTCGAGGCGACAAGGATCTCTTTTGTGAGGTCGTGACGACATTCCGGCTCAAGCGCCTGCATGGCATCGTCGAGAACGCGAGCATCGTTGCCGAGAGTCTGAAAGACCTGCCAAGCGTTCATCAGATCGAATTCGCGCAAGGATGCGTTTTCACCGAAGCGTGCGTCGACGGGCTGCACACTGCCTTGTCTCAACGCCGCGAGGCCCCCCCCTTCGAACTGAATCTGCACGGCTGCGCGATCGAGTTCTCCGGCCTGAAAGCACTGGCCGCCGCTCTGCCCTCCATGACGTCGCTGGCCATGCTGAGCATCTCGAAGCCCGTCCTGTCCGGCGAGCCTTGCGACACCGGGCTCGGCCCCGCCATTGGCGACAGTCCGCACCTGCTTGCCTTCAAACTCGACGTACCTGCCGTGACACAAAAGGCCGCCGAGGCGATCGGCAAAGGCATCCGGCAGAACCGATCCCTCATCGAAGTGCACTTCTGCACCGATGCATCGATCGAGTGCCCGCAATGGCTGATGGCCGAACTGGCCCGCCCGGATGCAATCGATCCGACGCGTCCGGGCCTGGCCGCGCCGGCCCTGGCAACCCTCGTGTTGGTCGGAGATCGCGGCAAACACATCACTCTCGTGTTCCCGGAGGCCTGCACCGAGCATTTGGCCAAGGTCGTCGACAACAACCCATTGCTGACGCGGGTTCGGATCGAACCTTTCATGGAGTTCCACGAACCTCGGACATGCCTGGGCTTGTTCGCCATCTGCAAGGCGCGGCCTATATGCCTCGACATCCATTTGGTCTTCAACGGCAACTTCCCCAGAGCGTATCCAAAAATGAAGGACACCGACCCCAGGTACGTCGGAATGGAGAAGCCGCTCAGGCCGACTCTGAACTTCCTTCGCCGGACGAGTCCTGCCCCCCTCTTGCGCCCGGAACTGGCACGACAGGGGTCCGCGACCGTCCTCGCGGCCTTGTTGCCCCTGGGTGGATTGGCGGCGGATCTGTGCCCGCTCATCGCCGGCCACGTGTCGGACCAGCGCACGCTCACCGCGCTGCGCTGCATCAACAATGCGGCCGTGAAAGCGACCCGGCGATTCCACCGAGCGTTTCAAGTGGACCTCGTGAAGAGCCTGCCCCATTCGTTCGGTGACATCGAGTTTGCACACCACGTGATGGGGCCGCCATTGGCGGGCTTGTCGATGAGCGATTCTCGGCGAGCCACGTTGCAGTCGTCGATCGATACGCGGCCCGATGCTGTGCGGCTGAAGGCGCTGATGGACAGTGAAGGGCAGCGCATGCTGGGAAATTGGAAAGAGCAGGAACTCTTGTTGACCAACTACCACTTTACCGAGCAGCTCCAGCATGATCATGCAAGGCTGGAGGCTTTCCGCAGGTTCTTCCCCCAACTCAAAGGGAAATCGGGAGACATCTCCATGCGGCACTTGTCTTTCGAGGTCGGCCTTCTGAAAACAGGAGAAGACTTCAAG
>NZ_JBFUCB010000132.1:0-11739 GCF_056405435.1 Rhizobacter sp. P1_G5
TGTCGGAGCAGATCACCGGGCAGGCGCTGCGCAACCTGAAGGTGCCGCGCGACAAGGTGGTCATCGCCACCAAGGTGTTCGGCGAGACCGGCGCCAAGGGCGTCAATTCCTCGGGCATGTCGCGCTTCCACATCATGGACGGCGTGAAGGCGAGCCTGAAGCGCCTGCAGCTGGAGCACATCGACCTGTACCAGATCCACGGCTTCGACCCGTCGACGCCGATCGACGAGGCGGTGCACGCGATGGACACGCTGGTGCAGCAGGGGCATGTGCGCTATGTCGGCGTGTCGAACTGGGCGGCGTGGCAGATCGCGAAGGCGCTGGGCATTGCGGAGYGCGACGGCAAGGCGCGCTTCGAATCGCTGCAGGCCTACTACACGATCGCCGGGCGCGACCTGGAGCGCGAGATCGTGCCGATGCTGCGCAGCGAGCAGGTCGGGCTGATGGTGTGGAGCCCGCTGGCCGGCGGCCTGCTGAGCGGCAAGTACGGGCGCGACGGCCAGGGTGCCGAGCATGGCAGCCGGCGCACCACCTTCGATTTCCCGCCGGTGAATCGGGCGCGTGCCGACGACTGCATCGACGTGATGCGCGGCATCGCCGAGGCGCATGGGGTGTCGGTGGCGCGGGTCGCGCTGGCCTGGGTGCTGCACCAGCCGGCGGTGAGCACGGTGATCATCGGCGCCAAGCGGGTCGAGCAGCTGGACGACAACATCGCGGCGACGGCCTTGAAGTTGAACGCCGATGAACTGGCGGCGCTGGACCAGGTCAGCGCGCTGCCGGCGGAGTACCCGGGGTGGATGCTGGCGCGGCAGGCGGGGCAGCGGGCGGCGCGGCTGGGGTGATCCGTCAGGGGCGTCGAGGAGGAACGTTCGAGGCGAGGTGGTTACCAAGCAGAACCAGTTCGTCAGGATGTAGCCATGCTCGAGTCAGTCAAGAAGTCGCGCTTCAATCCCTTCTCTCGGAGGCGCAATGGCTCGGATGGGCCGAAGGTTCGTGGGGATGTCGAGAGGAACCGAGAAAAGGCCCGCCACTCGAACTCGTCGGTGGAGGACTCCCTCGGGTTTTCGCTTGATGGGACCGCCAGCGAGGAGGCCGATCGAACTCAGATGAACGAGTCACTGAAGCACGGTGCTGTGGATGAGATTCTGCGTCGAGGAGGCCCTTTCGGCAGCCGTGCCAGTCACCAGAACCTTGAGATGTTCATCGAGAATGCCACTGCACTGATCACGAGCGACGATGATGTGGCAACGCACGTTGAGAATGTGTTCTTGGCCCTGGAGATGGGCTTCACTGTCGAGGCAGAGCACCGCGGCTTTCTGGACAAGTTGGCCAGGTGGTGCAAGTCCGCAAAGAAGCGCCTCGGCGACGACAAGGCCTTGTGCAGTGAACTCGACAGGCTGCGCGTGCCGCTCGAAAGCGCCGCCCTCACACTGCAATCGGAACCTCGCACCGTTTTCGCGGCCGATTGCGGGGCTATTCCAACCTACAAGACAGAAATCGAACTGCGGGGCGACTCAAGTGGCTTTCGTCTCAAGAATCGCACGCCACTGTTCCAGAAGGACGTCATCTTCAAGATCAAGGGCTATAAAAGTGCCACTTCGGGTGAGCTTGTTCAATTCCTGCGTGACGCCGTGGAGGGCAAGGACCCGGAATTCGGGCCGGTGAAGCAGTTTCGACTCTGTGCATGGTTGATGCGGAAGCATGCTTTTTCCGGTGAAGAGGCCTTCCAGGTTCTTGCTCACGCCGTTGCGGCAATGCGCAGCTACCAGGGATGGGCCTGGGCCAGCTCGGATTTTCACCACGCGAAGACGCTGTTCAAGCAGTGCCGAGCGCTGCACTCGGCTGGTGAATTTGGCGATTGCTCCAAGCCTGCTGCCGCATGGCTGTACGAATTGGGGCAGCACACGGCGATCCTTGGCCACGACAAAGGGCTCAAGTTGGGAGGCTTGATGTCGGGAACCAGGACGTGATGACGCAGTTTCAACCCAGCGCCAGCAGCGCCTGAACGAACTCGGCGAACCCTTCGCCTCGGGGGCTGCGCGTCAGGTACGCCGGCCAGGTGTGCAGCCGATCGGCGAACTGCATCAGGTTCGCGACCCCCACGCTGACCGGGAAGTGCCCGAACATCGCCTGGTCGTTCGTCGAATCGCCGACGTAGGCCCAGGCGGGGGTCTCGGCATCGAGCGAACGCCCGAGCAGCCGTTGCACGATCCAGCGCGCGCCGCTCAGCTTGTCGTGCTCGCCGTACCAGCCGTTGATGTGGATCGAGCTGACGGTGGCGTTCATGCCTTCGCTGCGCATCACCTGCAGCACCGCGTCGATCTGCGGCTGCGTGAGGTGGGCGAACTCGCTGTGGTCGATCGCGATGTCGGTGACGCGGCCGGCGCTGTCCTGCGCGAGCGTCGTGCCAGGCACCTCGGCGAGCACGCGTTGCGCGGTGCGCCGCAGCCGCAGCGTGTTGCGGGCGCGGGTGGCCTCGTCCTGCGCGTACTCGATCTGCAGGTGGCCGGCCGCGTTGCGGAATAGCGCGACTGCGCCGTTCTCCGCGACGATCGCATCGATTGGCCAGTCGCGCGCAAACGGCTCGCTCCAGCCCATCGACCGGCCGGTGATCGCGATGACCGGCAGCCCGGCGTCGCGCAGCGCCTGCAAGGCCGCCAGCGCTTCGGGCTCGATCGCGCCGTCGCGCGTCAGCGTGTCGTCGATGTCGGTCAGCACGCCGCGCACGCTGCGGGCCAGCTCGGGGCTCAGTTCTGAAAGGGGGCGAGGGCGGGGCGCGATGTCAGACATGCCCTGCAGTCTTGCACGACCCGCGGGCATACCGCACGCCACAACGCACGCAACGCACTGGAATCCGCCCGATCCGGCGACTACAATCCCTGCACTTTCCGAGGAGCGTTGCAAGGCCGCCTGTCGCCACGACAGCCGCCCCAGGCTCGGGAATTCAATTGCAACCGCGCTCACCCGCACGATCGTCCCTCGTGGGTGAGTCTCTGAACTGCCAACGGCGATGCGCGTGCGGGTCCCTTTCAATGGAGCCCGACATGAACGCTGTTCTCAAGCCTTCCCAAGACCACGCCATCGCCGACATCTCGCTTGCCGCCTGGGGCCGCAAGGAGATCCGCATCGCCGAGACCGAGATGCCCGGCCTGATGGCCATCCGCGAGGAATTCGCGAAGGCGCAGCCGCTGAAGGGCGCGCGCGTCACCGGCTCGCTGCACATGACGATCCAGACCGCCGTGCTGGTCGAGACGCTGCAGGCGCTGGGCGCCCAGGTGCGCTGGGCCTCGTGCAACATCTTCTCGACGCAGGACCACGCCGCCGCCGCGCTGGTCGAGAAGGGCACCCCGGTGTTCGCCTACAAGGGCGAGAACCTGACCGACTACTGGGATTACACGCACCGCATCTTCGACTTCGGCCCGAAGGGTTCCGACGGCGAAGGCCCGAACATGATTCTCGACGACGGCGGCGATGCGACGCTGCTGATGCACCTGGGCCAGCGCGCCGAGAAGGACATCAGCGTGCTGGACAAGCCCGGCAGCGAGGAAGAGACCTGCCTGTTCGCGAGCATCAAGGCCAAGCTCGCGCAGGACCCGACCTGGTACACCCGCAAGAGCGCGCAGATCCAGGGCGTGACCGAAGAGACCACCACCGGTGTGCACCGCCTGAAGGAAATGAGCGCGAAGGGCACGCTGCTGTTCCGCGCGATCAACGTGAACGACTCGGTCACGAAGAGCAAGTTCGACAACCTGTACGGCTGCCGCGAATCGCTGGTCGACGGCATCAAGCGCGCCACCGACGTGATGATCGCCGGCAAGGTGGCCTGCGTGGCCGGCTATGGCGACGTGGGCAAGGGCTCGGCCCAGGCGCTGCGCGCGCTGAGCGCCCAGGTGTGGGTGACCGAGATCGACCCGATCAACGCGCTGCAGGCCGCGATGGAAGGCTACAAGGTCGTGACGATGGAGTACGCCGCCGACAAGGCCGACATCTTCGTGACGACCACCGGCAACAAGGGCGTGATCCGCCACGAGCACATGCTCGCGATGAAGGACCAGGCGATCGTCTGCAACATCGGCCACTTCGACAACGAGATCGACATCGCGGCGATCGAGAAGTACGAATGGGAAGAGATCAAGCCGCAGGTCGACCACGTGATCTTCCCGGACGGCAAGCGCATCATCCTGCTGGCCAAGGGCCGCCTCGTGAACCTCGGCTGTGGCACCGGCCACCCGAGCTTCGTGATGAGCTCGAGCTTCGCCAACCAGACGATCGCGCAGATCGAGCTGTTCACGCGGCCCGAGAAGTACCAGGTCGGCCAGGTCTACGTGCTGCCCAAGCACCTCGACGAGAAGGTCGCCCGCCTGCACCTGAAGAAGGTCGGCGCGATGCTGACCGAGCTGACGGACGAGCAGGCCGCGTACATCGGCGTGTCGAAGAACGGCCCGTACAAGCCCGACACCTACCGGTATTGAGCCCCCCAGTCGCTTCGCTCCTGCCCCCGAGGGGCGCCACCCCTGGGCCCGGCAAAGCCGGATCCCGGGGCGTTGCTTGATCATCCGATGCGCATCGACCAATTGCTTGTTCAAGAAGGCCTTGCTCCGACCCGATCGGCCGCTCAGCGGTTGATCGAGCGGGGCGCCGTCCGCTGGCTCGGCCCCAAGGGCTGGGCCGTTCCCAGGAAGGCAGGTGAGGACGTACCGGAAGGCTGCGAGCTCGAGATCACCGACGACGCGGAGCTGCGCTTCGTGTCGCGTGGTGGGCTCAAGCTGGAAGGTGCGCTCAAGCATTGCAGGATCGACGTGACCCGCCTCGCCTRCCTGGATGCGGGCCAGAGCACCGGTGGCTTCACCGATGCCCTGCTGCAGGCCGGTGCAGCCCGCGTGGCCGGCATCGACGTCGGCCACGGGCAGTTGCACCCGAAGCTGCAGGCCGATGCGCGGGTGCAGTGCTTCGAGGGCGTCAATGCGCGCGACGTGTCCGGCTCGGCCTTCGAGGCCGCGTCGACGCCGCACAGCTTCGGCTTCGTCACCGGCGACCTGTCGTTCATCACGTCGACGCACGTGCTGCCCACGCTGGCGCACTACCTGGCGCCCACGGGGCACCTGCTGTTGCTGATCAAGCCGCAGTTCGAGCTGCAGCCGGCGCAGATCGGCAAGGGCGGCATCGTCAAGGACGAACGGCATTTCGCCGAGGTCGAGACGCGCATCCGCACCGCCTGCAGGGAGCAGTTCCTCCAGGTGCGCGCCTATTTCCAGAGCCCGATCAAGGGCGGCAACGGCAACACCGAGTTCTTCGTGTGGGCCGTGCCGACCGAGGATGTTGCATGAACCGAGTTCCCGTCAGCCTGGAGTTCTTTCCGCCGAAGACGCCCGAGGGCGTCACCAAGCTCGCGGCCGTGCGCCAGCAGCTGTATGCGCTGAAGCCGAGCTTCTGCTCCGTCACCTACGGCGCGGGCGGCTCGACGCAGGACGGCACGCTGGCCGCGGTGCAGGCGATCCTGGCCGAGGGCGTCGAGGCCGCATCGCATTTCACCTGCGTCGGCGCCGACCGCGCGTCGGTGCGGGCCAAGCTGGCGCAGTTCCAGGCCGCGGGCATCCGCCGGCTGGTGGCGCTGCGCGGCGACCTGCCGAGCGGCTACGGCGGTTTCGGCGAGTTCCGCTATGCGAGCGAGCTGATCGCGTTCATCCGCGAGGCGACCGGCCGCCAGTTCCACATCGAGGTGGCGGCCTATCCCGAGATGCATCCGCAGGCGAGGTCGCCGCAGGCCGACCTGCAGGCGTATGTCGAGAAGGTGAAGGCGGGCGCCGATGCGGCGATCACGCAGTTCTTCTTCAACGCCGACGCGTACGAGCGCTTCGTCGACGATGCGCGCAAGCTGGGGGCCGGGATCCCGGTGGTGCCGGGCATCATGCCGATCACCAATGCGAGCGGCATCATCCGCTTCGCCGATTCGTCGGGGGCCGAGATCCCGCGCTGGATCCGGCTGCGGCTGCAGAGCTTCGGCGACGACACCGCGTCGATCAAGGCCTTCGGGCTGGATGTCGTGACCGAGCTGTGCGAGCGGCTGCTGCGCATGGGCGCGCCGGGGTTGCACATCTACACGATGAATGCGGCGACGGCGCCGCTGGAGATCTGCCGGCGGCTCGGGTTGTAGATTCGTTCGTTCGCGCCTTCGTGCCACCGCCCTGCCTTGTGGGGGGTGACAAGCGAAGAAGTGGGGTTGAATCCCGGCTTGGCACCCGGGCTACGAACGACGGACGCACAAGCGCAGCGAGGTGCCCATCAAGCAACGACCCGGGATCCGGCTTTGCCGGGCCCAGGGTTGGCGCTCCTTGGGGGCAGGAGCGCGAGCGACTGGGGGGCTCACTTGCTCCACATCACGCCTTCTTCGGTGATGACGGCATCCAACGCGTGCTCGTCTGGCCGCGGCCGCAGCATCGGCAGGAAGCCGTGCGCATAGCACAGCCCCACCGTGACCGGCCGAGGATTCAACGCCGCGATCGAGCGCTCGTAGAACCCGCCGCCGTAGCCCAGCCGCGCGCCCTCGGTGCCATAGCCCACGCACGGCAGCAGCAGCAACTGCGGCTGGAACTGCTCGGTGCCCTTGGGCTTCGGAATGTCATGCGCATCCAGCTCGGTCGGGCAGCCGGGGTACCAGACGTGAAAACGCAGCGTGCCATCCTTGCGGTCCATCACCGGCAGGCCGATGCGGCGTGCCGGGTCGGCCTCGCTCCAGCGGAACAGCGCCGGCAGCGGATCGAACTCGCCCTTGATCGGCCAGTAGCCGCCGATCAGCGTCTCGCGCCGGCTCACCAGCCAGATGCGCAGCATGCTCTGCAGTTGCACGGCACGCTCCAGCCGGTCGGGCAGCGCCTGCCGGTCGGCGATCAGTTTCGTGCGCAACACCCCGAGGGTGGTGGAGGACGTGTCGGAGGTGGCCATGGCGAGGCATTGTGACGCAGGCGCCTCTGCTGCCCCTACGATAGGCACATGGCCACGATCAGCTCGCCCAAGGATGAATTCGCCCGCTACTGCGTCGAGCTGCTCGGCTCGCTCGGCCCGACACGCYCGCGGCGCATGTTCGGTGGATACGGCTTCTACGTCGACGACGTGTTCATCGCGCTGATCTTTCAGGAGCGCCTGTACCTGAAGGCCGACGACGCGACCCGGGCCCGCTTCGAGCAGTCGAGCTGCCAGCCCTTCGTCTACGAGGGCGGCGACGGCAAGTCGGTGTCGATCAGCTACTACACCGCGCCCGACGAGGCGATGGAATCGCCCGCGCTGATGCGCCCGTGGGCGCGGCTCGCGATGGAGGCGGGCCTGCGCGCCGCGGCGGCCAAGGCCCGCAAGACCGTCAAGCCGCGTGCGGCAGCGGCGAAGACGAAGACCCCAGCCGCGAAGCGAGCTGCTCGCTGAGCCGCTGCGCCAGCGACTTGCCGCGCCGGCAGGCGTCCGGCGGCACCAGCAGCTGGAATTGCGCGCTCGGCCAAGCCTCGAGCACCGCCTGCGCACCGGCCGGCAGCGCGACGCTGTCGCCGCTTTCGAGCCACACATCCTGGGCCGGCTCGTCGGCCGTGCCGGGCACCGTCAGCCACAGCCGGCCTTCGGTCACGCGCAGCCAGCGGGGCCCCGGGCCGATCTCCAGCGGGCGTGCCTCGCCGGGTGCCACGGTCCAGCTCGCGGCCTGGGATTGTTGAAAATTGCTCATCACCATCGGGGTTGCCATGTCGCTCTCCTTGCAGGGCATGGAGTGAACTTTAGGGGGCTGCAGGCCGACGGTCCAATGACTTGTGTGACGCGCATTGATACCATTCGCGCATGAATCAACCGCGTCATCGGCCGCTCTCGGTCGGCCCGGTCCGGGCCTTCGAGGCGGTGGCCCGCCATCTCAGCTTCAGCGCTGCCGCCGAAGAACTGCACCTGACCCAGTCGGCCATCAGCCGGCAGATCAAGGGCCTGGAGGAAGAGCTCGGCGCGCCGCTCTTCAACCGCGGCACCCGCTCGGTCGAGCTGACCGGCGACGGCCAGGTGCTGTTGCGCGCGGTCGCGCCCTCGCTCGACCGGCTGGACACCGCGGTGCGGCAGATCCGCACCTCGCGCGGCCGGCGCCGCGTGACGGTCAACACCTTCGCGTCGTTCGTGTCGCTGTGGCTGCTGCCGCGGCTCGAGGCCTTCCAGCGCGCGAACCCCGACATCGACATCCGCGTCTCCGCCACCGACATGGTGGTCGACCTCGATGATCCCGAGATCGACATCGTGCTGCGCTACGGCGGCGACCACCTGGTGCCGGCCGGCACGCCGCGGCTGTTCGGCGAGACCCTGACGCCGGCCATCAGCCCGTGGCTGGCCGAGCAGATCGCGCGCGGCCAGGCGCCGCCGCTGTCGACGCCGGCCGACCTGGCCGGCCACACGCTGGCCGAGGAGGACGACAACCGCCCGACCGCCGAGTTCCTGAGCTGGCGGCGCTGGCTCACGCTGCATGGCCAGCCCGGGTTGCAGCCGCGCCGGTGGATGTACCTCAACTTCACCTACCAGCAGGTGCAGACGGCGCTGGCCGGGCAGGCGATCGCGCTGGCCCGCATGGCGCTGGTGGCCGACTCGCTCGAGCGCGGCGACCTGGTCGAGCCGTTCGGGCCGGCCGGGCGCATCGACGCGCCGCATGCCTACTGGATGGTGGTGTCGCCGCAGTCGGTGCTGCGGCCCGAGGTGCAGCGCTTTCGCGACTGGCTGATCGAGCAGGGCGAACGCACGAATGCGACGCTGACGAACGCGACGCTCACCGCGCAGTCGGCCCGCAGCGTGCAGCGCCTCGCGCAGGCGGCGCCCGAGCCGGTCATCAGCCCTGCGCCACCCCGTTCTCGGTCACGATGAGCGCGAGCGGCAGGTCGTGGGCTTGCGGCGCGAGTTCGGCCTCGCTGAGGCGGCCGGCCTCCCACGCGACGCCGACGGTCGTGACGTGCGGGTGCAGCGCGAGCCAGCGGTCGAAGAAACCGCCGCCGTAGCCGAGCCGCCAGCCGCTGCCGGTGAAGCCGACGCAGGGCACCAGCACCACGTCCGGCACCACCGCGGCACCGTTCGCAGCGGGGATGCCGCATTCATCCTTCTGCGACGGCGGGCTGCCATCCCACGTGCGGTAGTGCATCTGCGGCGGCACGCGCTGCGTGAATGGCAATGCAAGCGGCAAGGCGGCATGCGATCCATCGCCATCCCACAGGCTTGCTGCGTTAAATTCGGAACGCATCGGCCAATAGACCCCGAGGCACCCGGGTTCGAGTTGATCGAGAACCAGCCCGAGGTGACGCGTGAGAGATGCCGCCGCAACTTGTCCGGCGGGCGACGAGACAAACGCGGTGCGCGCGGCCAGCAGGCGCTGACGCAAGAGATGACGGACGTCGGGGTCTGATGGCAAGGTGGGCACCATGAAGGACAGCGTGAACAAAGACAAATCATATGGCGCGGGCATGACGAGGACGCTGGCGCGGTGGCTGCTGAAGGGCCTGGCGGTCGCCGTGCTCGCGAATGCGATGCCTGCCTGCGCGCAGAGCGGCAACGACGCGGYGCTCGAAGCCCGCGAGGCGCTGCGCAAGAAAGACCGGGCCCGGCTCGCCGCGCTGCGCGACAGCACGATCGCCGAGCGCAACCCGCTTGCGATGTGGGTCGACTACTGGGAGATCGGCCAGCGGCTGCAGTTCGTGCAGGCCGACGAGATCGCGGCCTTCTACCAGCGCTGGCGCGGCAGCTACGTCGAAGACCGGCTGCGCAACGACTGGCTGCTGGAGCTGGGGCGCCGTCGCGATTTCAAGACGCTGGCCGCCGACTACCCGAGCTTCCGCATGAACGACGACCGCGAGGTCTCGTGCTACGCGCTGCTGGCCGACCACCTCGACGGCAAGGACGTGCGCGCCGCCGCCCGCAGTGCCTGGTTCGCGCAGCGCGAGGCCGACGACGGCTGCGCGCTGCTGGCCGCGACGCTGTACGACGCGAAGCAGCTCACCGAAGCCGACGCCTGGCGCAAGGCGCGCCTCGCGATCGACGGCAACAAGCCGCGTGCGGCGCGCCAGGCGGCGCTGATGGTCAACACCCGGGCCGCCAGCGACGTCGACGACCTGGCCGACAACCCGGCGCGCTACCTGACCCGCGCACTCGGCGGGCGGCAGGCGAACCAGCTGAACACGCTGGCGCTGATGCGCCTCGCCTCCACCGACCCCGAACTCGCTGCCAACCTGCTGAGCGGCAAATGGGAGGCCGCGCTGCCGCCCGAGCTCGCGGCCTGGGCCTGGGCCGCGGTCGGCAAGCAGGCGGCGCTGAAGCTGCTGCCCGAGGCTTCCGGTTATTTCACCCGGGCCGCGCTGCTGTCGTCGAAGGCCGCGATCTCGATCGACTGGGCCGACGAGACGCTCGCCTGGAAGGCACGTGCCGCGCTGCGCGCCGGCGAGAACGCGCCGCGCTGGCAGCAGGTGGTGCAGGCGATCGATGCGATGAACCCGATCGAGCAGCGCGACGCGACCTGGGTCTACTGGAAGGCCCGTGCGCTGCGCGCGCTGGCCAAGGACTCGGCCGAGGGCGACGGCCTGCGCGCCCAGGCGACCGCGATGTTCGAGAGCATCGCGCCGCAGTTCGGCTTCTACGGCATGCTCGCCGCCGAGGAACTGGGCGGGCCGATCACGCTGCCGGTGGCGCCGCAGCCGCTGACGCAGGACGAGCGCGACGCCGCCGCGCGCCAGCCGGGGCTGGCCCGTGCGCTGGCGCTGGTGTCGATCGGGCTGCGCAGCGAGGGCGTGCGCGAATGGAACTTCACGCTGCGCGGCATGGAGGAGCGCGAGCTGCTCGCCGCGGCGCAGCTCGCCTGCGACCGGCGCGTCTGGGACCGCTGCGTCAACACCAGCGACCGCACGCGCGGCGAGATCGACATCGCGCAGCGCTACCCGACGCCGTTCCGCGCCGAGGTGATGGCGGCGTCGAAAGCGACCGCGGTCGACCCGGCGCTGATCTACGGGGTGATGCGCCAGGAGTCGCGCTTCCAGCCCGACATCCGCTCCAGTGCGAACGCCTACGGGCTGATGCAGGTGATCCAGCCGACCGCGAAGAACGTCGCCAAGCGCATCGGCATGGCCTACGACCCGGCGCAGATCATGGACGTGCCGACCAACGTGCAGCTCGGCTCGAGCTACCTGCGGCTGCTGCTCGACGACTTCGGCGGCTCGCAGGTGCTGAGCGCGACCGCCTACAACGCCGGCCCGGGCCGGCCGCGGCGCTGGCGCGACGGGCCGAAGCTCGAGCCGGCGATCTGGATCGAGAACATCCCGTTCAACGAGACGCGCGACTACGTGAAGAAGGTGATGTCCAACACCTTGCTGTACGCGACGCTGCTGAACGACCCGACGGCGCTGCAGACCGCATCGCTGAAGGCCCGGCTGGGCAAGCCGGTCGGCCCGCGCGAAGTGACCGCGCCGCCGCCCGACGGCAGCCTGCCATGAACGGAAGCCGGCCGTTGAACCTGCTGGTCATCGGTGGATCCGGCTTCCTCGGCCGGGCACTGTGCGCCGAGCTGGTCCAGCGCAGCGGCGGCGGTGGTGGCCGGCTGACGGTGCCGAGCCGGCAGCCGCAGCGCGCGAAGGCGCTGGCGATGCTGCCGACCGTCGAGCTGCTCGCGGCCGACGTGCACGACGATGCGCAACTCGCGGGCCTGGTTGCCGGGCGCGATGCGGTGGTCAACCTGGTCGGCATCCTGCACGGGGG
>NZ_JBFUCB010000133.1:0-11724 GCF_056405435.1 Rhizobacter sp. P1_G5
GCCCTCGGCGGCGAGGCGCAGCAGGTCGATCTGCACCTCGCGCGAGCGGGCGTTGGTGGGGGCGCGCTCGGCCCGCGTCGGGCGTGCGACGGTGCGCGGCGCGAGTTCGATGTCGTCGGCGACGGTACGGGCGATCGGCGCCGGGGGCGCCAGCGTGGCGGCACCGCCCGGCGCGCCGGTGACCGGGCCGAAGCCCGGCTCGGTGGCGGTCGGCGCCCAGCTCGGCACGTCGATGCCGGCGCGTCGCAGTTCCTCGAGGCGGCGGGTGGCTTGTTCGATGATGCTCATGATGAGGCGGTCGTCCGGTTCAGTGGGGCTGGATGCCGCCCGCGAGCAAGGCGATCCAGGTCACGTTCAAGGCCATGAACACCACCATCGCGCCGCTCAGGCGGATGAGGTCGAAGCGCTGCGCGCGCTCGGCCGCCATCGAGAGGTGGCGCGACACCGTCCCCAGCACCGGGCGCTTCGCGAAGGCCTGCAGCGCCTCCTGCGTGTCGAAGGTCGGGTAGAGCTTGCCCATGCCGAACGCGGCACCGCCGCCGGCGGCCAGCGCGAGGATCATCGCGACGACGGCCAGTGCGGTGCGGTCCGGGAACGCGGCCTTGGCCGGCACGCGCGGCGGCTCGACCAGGCGGTACTCGGCCATGCTCTTCGACTGGTCGATCTTCAGCCCGAGCGAGGCGGCCTCGCGGCGCGAGACCAGCATGTCGTACTGCTTGCGCATGATGTCGTAGTCGCGATTCAGCTGCGCGAGCTCGGCCTCGGCCTGCGGCACGCGGCTCGCGGTGGCCTTGACCTGGTCCAGGCGCTCCTGCTGGCCGCCGAGCTGGCTGCGCAGCGACGCGACATTGGCCTCGGCCTCGGCCAGCGCGATGCGCAGGCGCTGGTACACCGGGTTCGACGACGCGACGCGGCCGCCGGCCTTGGCCGCCGCCTTCGCGCGCTCGGCCTCCTGCTGGCGCTTCTGGGTTTCCAGCTGGCCGATCATGCGGCGCGCCGCGATCACGTCGGGGTGCGCGTCGGTGTAGCGGCGCAGCAGGTCGTCGAGCGAGCGGCGCTGCGCATCCAGGCGCGAATCGATCTCGGTCTGCATCGCCATCGGCACCGCCGGCGCCGGGGCGTCGACCGCCACGTTCGGCTCTTCGCTCGACAGCTCGCGCTTCAGCGCGTCGCGCGACTGCTCGGCGGCGGCCAGCGTCATGCGCAGCTTGCCGACCTCGTCGGTCAGCACCGACATGCGGGCGAAGTAGTCCTGCCCCGACACGCCGGAGACGCCGAAGTTGCGCAGCTTGAATTCCTTCACGCGGTTCTCGGCCTCGACCAGCTTGACCTCGTAGGCCTTGATCTGCTCGTCGATGAAGCGGCTCGCGTCCTGCGAGTCGCGCTGCTTGCTGTCGTTGCCGGAATCGATGAACAGGTTCACCAGCCCGTCGACGACGGCCTTCGCGCGGTTCGGGTCGCCGTCGCGGTAGCTGATCAGGTACAGGTTGCCGCCGCTGTGCTCGACCTTGATGCGGGCGGTCAGGCGGTCGATCGCCTGCTCGCGCTTCAGGTCGGTCAGCGTGCCCAGGCCGACGCCCGGGTCGCCCATCAGGCGTTCGATGTTCGGGCGCGACAGCAGCGTCTTCGCGAGCATGCGCACCTGCTGGTCGAGGTCGGGCTGGAACGCGAGGCCGGCCATCAGCGGCTTCAGCACCGATTGGGTGTCGACGAACAGCTTGGCGGTGGCTTCGTAGCGGTTGGGGATCACCCACACCATCAGCGCGAGCACCACGGCGGTGGCCCAGGCGACGGCCATCGCCAGCCAGCGGCGCTGCCAGATCGTGCGCAGCACGATCGAGATCTGACGGGTCAACTCATTCATCTTGGAGCTTCTGGATGGGTCGACACGCGGAGGTCGACCGTCTCAACAGGGGGTGGTGGCGCCGGGCATCGGGGTGGCCACCGGGTTCAGGACCAGGGCGATCAGAACCAGCTTTGCGGGACGATGATCACGTCGCCCGGCTTCACGTCGACGTTGGCCGAGATGTCGCCGCGCTTGATCAGGTCCTTCAGCCGCACGCTGTACTGCTTGCCCTGCTCGGTGCCGCGCACCAGCACGGCGGCATTGCCGTCGGCGAACTCGGTCAGGCCGCCGGCCTGGATCATCACGTCCAGCAGCGTCATGTTCTGGCGGTACGGCACCGACTGCGGGCGGGTCGCCTCGCCGATGATGCGGATCTGCTCCGAGAACGAACCCTGGAAGTTGTTGACGACGACGGTGACGACCGGGTCGCGGATGTACTTGCCGAGCTTGGCCTCGATGTCGCGCGCCAGGTCGGCCGGGCTGCGGCCGGCGGCGAGCACATCCTCGACCAGCGGGGTCGAGATGCGGCCGTCCGGGCGCACGGTGACGGTGGACGACAGGTCGGCATTGCGCCACACGACGATGTTGATGCTGTCGAGCGCGCCGATCAGGTAGCGGTGGTCCGGCGTCTCGGCCACCTTCGGCGCCGGCGGCAGGCCGCTCAGGCTGCCGCAGCCCGACAGCACCAGCGCCGTCGCGGCCGCACCGAACCATCCCAACAGTGTCTTGACGTTCATTCTCGAGTTCCCTTTTGTCTCTGCGTCTGTGCGTTGATGCGGCGCGAAATCAGTGGGCGCCTTCGCGGAACAACACGACGCTGACGGTTTCGATCAGCACCAGCAGGTCCAGCATCAGCGAGTTGTTCTTCACGTAGTACAGGTCGAACTGGTGCTTGCGGCGTGCGTCGTCGACCGAGGCGCCGTAGCTGTAGCGCACCTGGGCCCAGCCGGTCACGCCCGGCTTGATGCTGTGGCGCACGTCGTAGAACGGGATCTGTTCCTTCAGCTGCTTGACGAAGCTCGGGCGCTCCGGGCGCGGGCCGACCATGCTCATCTCGCCGCGCAGCACCGACAGCAGCTGCGGCAGCTCGTCGATGCGGGTCTTGCGCATGAAGGCGCCGACGCGGGTCACGCGCGAATCGTTCTTGGTGGCCCACACGGCGACGCCGTCCTTCTCGGCATCGGTGCGCATGCTGCGGAACTTCATGCACATGAAGATCTTGCCGCCGAGGCCGACACGTTCCTGCTTGTAGATGATCGGGCCGCGCCCTTCGAGGCGGATCGCCAGCACCGCCAGCAGCATCACCGGCGAGGCGAGCAGCAGCAGGAACGACGAGCTCGCGATGTCGAACGCGCGCTTCAGGATCATGCGCAGGCGGCCTTGCACGAAGCCCTGGCCGTAGACCAGCCAGCTGGCCTTCAGGCTGTCGATCGGCACTTCGGACTTGGCGCGCTCGTAGAAGCCGGCCAGGTCGACGATCGGCACGCCGCGGATGCGGCAGGCGAGCAGCTGGTCCATCGGGACGCTGCCGCCGCGCTGTTCGCGCACCGCGACGATCACTTCATCGATGTGGTGGTCGCGCACGATGTCCTCGATCGACAGCTCGCGCGAGAACACCTTGTGGCCGCGCAGGCTCGCGACCTGCAGCCCCGGGGCCGCATCGGCTTCGGTCGGGAAGAAGCCGGCGACGTTGCGGCGCAGGCGCTTCATCGTCATCAGGTCGCTGGCGACGCTCTGCGCCTCGGCGCCGTTGCCGACGATCAGCACCTTCGGGATGGTGGCCATGCGGCTCATCAGGTACATCGCGCCGCGCACCAGCACCAGGCCGACCAACAGGTACAGCACGGCCGAGGTCATGATCTGCACCGCATAGCCGCCGTTGGCGATGCTGTCGAGCACCAGGTAGGTCACGTAGGCGCCGACGACCAGCGCGGCCAGTGTGCGGCGCAGCATCGCGGCGAAGCCGATCGGGGTCGGGCGGTACAGGCCGGCGAAGGCGTACAGCAGCGACATCACCATCGCGAAGCCGCTGGCGAACAGGAACAGGTGGGGCACCGTCAGCCCGGCGGGTGCTTCCGGCGTGCCCGGCAGGATGTGGACCGACGAGGCGGCCAGCACGATGGCGAAGAAGCACAGCAGACCGTCGGCGATCATCCCGAACAGGGTGGCCACCGAGACATGTAACTGAAACACCTTCAACATGACGCTCATCCTTCAGAACTTCATCCCGGAGCTGCCGCCGATCACTTCGGCGTGCTGCACGGGATGCAAGCAGATGGCGCGGATTGTCAGTACAGGTGGACCGGTGCCCAATCCTCTAAACGGGGGCTCCCCCCCGTGAACAGGGGGGCGCCGGCAGGCGTCAGGTCAACACTTGATGCCCACATGCAACGCCACGATGCCGGCGCTGAGGTTGTGCACGTCGACGTGGCCGAAACCGGCGGTCTTCATCATCGCCTTCAGCGTCTGCTGGTCGGGGTGCATGCGGATCGATTCGGCGAGGTAGCGGTAACTGTCTGCGTCACCGGCCACCAGCTGGCCGATGCGCGGCAGCGCCTTGAACGAATACCAGTCGTAGAACTTCTCCAGCGGCTTGGCCACCTTCGAGAACTCCAGCACCAGCAGCCGGCCGCCGGGGCGCAGCACGCGGCACATCTCGGCCAGCGCACGGTCCTTGTGGGTCATGTTGCGCAGCCCGAACGCGACGCTGACCAGGTCGAAGCGATCGCTCGCGAACGGCAGCGCCTCGGCATCGCAGATCGCCGTCGGCAGCACCAGGCCCTGGTCGAGCATGCGGTCGCGGCCGTGGTGCAGCATCGCCTCGTTGATGTCGGTGTGCACGACGGTGCCGCGCTCGCCGACCTTCTTCGCGAACGCGCCGGCCAGGTCGCCGGTGCCGCCGGCGATGTCGAGCACCGAATCGCCCTCGCGCAGGTTCGCGACGGCCACCGTGTAGGCCTTCCAGGCCCGGTGCATGCCCATCGACAGCACGTCGTTCATCAGGTCGTACTTCGACGCGACCGAATCGAACACGCCGCGCACGCGCTCGGCCTTGCGGGTCTCGTCGACGGTCTCGAAGCCGAAATGGGTGTTGCTCATGGGTCAGTCCGTCGCAGTCAATGGTGGTGGCCGCAGGCGGATGCGGCCTTGTCGGGCATCGGCGTGTCGCGCGTGGCGCCGGCGGCCTGCAGCCGCGCCTCGTACTGCCGCCAGAGATCAGCCTCCTGCGAGCCCAGGAAATACAGGTAGTCCCACGAGAAGATGCCGGTCTGGTGGCCGTCGGAGAAGGTCGGCTGCACCGCGTAGTTGCCGACCGGCTCGAGCGCGGTGAGCGTGACCTCGCGCTTGCCGGTCTGCAGCGTTTCCTGGCCCGGGCCGTGGCCCTTGACCTCGGCCGACGGCGAGTAGACCCGCATCAGCTCGAACGGGATGCGGAAGCTGCGGCCATCGGCGAACGCCACCTCGAGCACGCGCGACTGCTCGTGCACCGTGATCGCGGTGGGTTGCGGGGTCTGGGCAGTGAGGCCGGCCATGGGGAATCCGAGTGTGGGAGGGTTCAGGTCGCGCGCGACAGGGCCGCGGCGACGCGCTCGTCGAGGCTTGTCAGTGGGCCGGCCAGGCGGTCGGCCGCGGGCGGCTGCACCTCGCGCTGGCGCGTGCCCCAAATGGGCTGCGGAAAGTGGCTGTCCCAGTCGAAGCGCGCGATCACGTGCCAGTGCAGGTGCGGCACCATGTTGCCGAGCGCGGCGAGGTTGATCTTGGTCGGTGCGAGCGCCTCGCGCAGCACGCGCTCGACAGTGGCCACCAGCGTCATCGCACGGGCCCGGGCGGCGGCGTCGAGGTCGGAGAACTCGGCCACGTGCTGGCGCGAGACGACGCGGTAGAAGCCGGGGAAGTTCGCATCGGCGATGCGGATCACGCGCCAGCCGTCGTCCTGCCAGACCAGCGCGCCGCCGCTCTCGCGGCACAGCTCGCAGCCGGGAGCGGGATGGGCGGGGCGGAGGAAGTCTGCAGGCATCTGCGCATTATCGGCGGCCACCGATAACATCGGCGGCTTCTTCCGAGACGGATCGCTGTCATGACTTCTGCGTTCACCCGCCGCCACTTCAACCTCGCCCTTGCCGGCGCGCTCGCGTCCGCAGGCACGGCCCACGCCGCCGACGCCTGGCCCTCGAAGCCGATCCGCTGGGTGGTGGCCTATCCGGCCGGCGGCGGCTCGGACTTCCTCGCGCGCCAGCTGGCGCCGCAACTGGGCAAGCAGCTCGGCCAGACGATCATCATCGACAACCGCCCGGGTGCGGCCGGCATGATCGGCACCGACAACGCGGCCAAGTCGCCGCCGGACGGCTACACGATCGTCACCGGCGACAACGGTGCGATGGTCTTCAACACCGCGATGTACAAGAAGGTGCCGTACGACCCGAAGGATCTGGCGCCGGTGGGTTTCATGGCGCGCTTCCCGCTGATCCTCGCGGTGAACCCGAACGCCGGCTTCACGAGCGGGCAGCAGCTGCTCGATGCCATCAAGAAGAACCCCGGCAAGTACAGCTACGCGTCACCCGGCATCGGCAGCCCGCACCACCTGGCGATGGAGCTGCTGAAGGACCGCACCGGCAGCTTCGTCGTGCACGTGCCGTACCGCGGCACGGCGCTCGCGGTGCAGGATGTCATCTCGGGCCAGGTGCCGATGATGGTGCTGGACACCGCGGCCGGGCTGCCGCAGATCAAGGGCGGCAAGGTCAAGGCGCTGGCGGTGATGTCGAAGAAGCGCATCGCGTCGCTGCCCGACGTGCCGACGCTCGACGAGCTGGGCATCAAGGGCTTCGAGGTGACGGCATGGCAGGGCCTGTTCGTGCCGCACGGCACACCGCCCGAGATCGTCACGCGGCTCACGCAGGAGATGCACAAGGCGATCAGCACGCCGGAGGTGAAGGCGCGGCTGGAGGAGTTCGGGCTGGACGTCGCGCCGACCGACGGGCCGGCGCTGGCGAGCTTCGTGGCGCAAGAGACGAAGTTCTGGCATGCGCTGATCAAGGAGCGCAAGCTGAGCGCGGACTGAGAAACCGCCTCAGCCCGAACGGTGGGTCCTCGTCAGACGAGGACCCGCTCGATCCCGCCGTCATTCGCCATCTCCACATACTCCGGCATCCAGTCGGCCCCGAGGATCTTGTTGGCCATCTCGACGACGATGTAGTCCGCCTCCAGCAGCCCGTTCTGCAGGTCATTGCCGTAGCGCGACAGCCCCTGCAGGCAGCTCGGGCACGAGGTCAGGATCTTCACCGGCCCCTCGGCCGCCACCGCGCCGGTCGCGCGCAGCTTGGCCTCGTCGCGGCGCAGCTCTTCTTCCTTGCGGAAGCGCACCTGCGTCGAGATGTCGGGCCGCGTCACGCCCAGCGTGCCGCTCTCGCCGCAGCAGCGCTCGCTCTTCAGCACGCTCTCGGGCCGGTTCCCGCCGACCAGCGCCTGCACCGTCTTCATCGGCTCCTGCAGCTTCATCGGCGAGTGGCACGGGTCGTGGTAGAGGTAGCCCGCGCCCTGCGTGGCGTCGAGCGTGATGCCCTTCTCCAGCAGGTACTCGTGGATGTCGATGATCCGGCAGCCCGGGAAGATCTTGTCGAACTGGTAGCCCTGCAGCTGGTCGTAGCAGGTGCCGCAGCTCACCACCACCGTCTTGATGTCGAGGTAGTTCAGCGTGTTGGCCACGCGGTGGAACAGCACCCGGTTGTCGGTGATGATCTTGTCGGCCTTGTCGAACTGCCCCGAGCCGCGCTGCGGATACCCGCAGCACAGGTAGCCCGGCGGCAGCACCGTCTGCACGCCGGCATGCCACAGCATCGCCTGCGTGGCCAGGCCCACCTGCGAGAACAGCCGCTCCGAGCCGCAGCCCGGGAAATAGAACACCGCCTCGGTCTCGGCCGTCGTCGCCTTCGGGTTGCGGATGATCGGGACGTAGTTCTTGTCCTCGATGTCCAGCAGCGCCCGCGCCGTCTTCTTCGGCAGCCCGCCCGGCAKCTTCTTGTTGATGAAGTGGATCACCTGCTCCTTGAGCGGCGCGGTGCCCACCGTCGAGCGCGGCGCGGCGGTCTGCTTCTTCGCGAGGCCGCGCAGCAGGTTGTTGGCCGCACGCTGCGCCTTGAAGCCCACGTCGACCATCGCGCCGCGCAGCAGCTTGATGGTCTCCGGGTTGGTGGCGTTGAGCATCATCATCGCCATCTTGTTGCCGGGGCGGAAGCTCTTCTTGCCCATCTTGCGCAGCAGGTTGCGCATGTTCATCGACACGTCGCCGAAGTCGATCTTCACCGGGCACGGGCTCAGGCACTTGTGGCACACCGTGCAGTGGTCGGCCACGTCCTCGAACTCCTCCCAGTGCTTGATCGACACACCGCGGCGCGTCTGCTCCTCGTACAGGAAGGCCTCGACCAGCAGCGAGGTCGCGAGGATCTTGTTGCGCGGGCTGTACAGCAGGTTGGCGCGCGGCACGTGCGTCGCGCACACCGGCTTGCACTTGCCGCAGCGCAGGCAATCCTTCACCGACGCGGCGATCTCGCCGATGTCGCTCTGCTGCATGATCAGCGACTCGTGCCCCATCAGCCCGAAGCTCGGCGTGTAGGCGTTGGTCAGGTCGGCCTTCAGGCGCACCCCGCCGAAGCTCGCGTCGCGCAGCAGCTTGCCCTTGTTGAAGCGGCCCTCGGGGTCGACGCGCTGCTTGTAGGCGGTGAAGCCGGCCAGCTCGTCATCGGTCAGGAACTCGAGCTTGGTGATGCCGATGCCGTGCTCGCCGGAGATCACGCCGTCGAGCGAGCGCGCGAGCTTCATGATGCGCGCCACCGCCTCGTGCGCCGTCTGCAGCATCTCGTAGTTGTCGCTGTTGACGGGGATGTTGGTGTGCACGTTGCCGTCGCCGGCATGCATGTGCAGCGCCACCCACACGCGGCCGCGCAGCACGTCCGCGTGGATCTTCTGGCAGGCGTCGACGATCGGCGACAGCGTGGCCCCGGCGAAGATGCCCTGCAGCGGCGTGCGGATCTGCGCCTTCCACGACGCGCGCAGCGTGTGGTCCTGCAGGTCGTCGAAGAAGGTCACACCCCGATCAGCCTGCACCTGGTCGAGGTTCGACAACCAGTGCGACCACAGCCCGCGCACGTCGCGCAGCAGCGCCAGCGCCTGCTGCACGCGGTCTTCGAGCAGCTCGGCCGACGCGATCTGGTTCGCGTCGTCGCTCTTGCCCAGCGGCAGCTGGCCGGCGACGAAGAAGTCTTCCAGCGCGTCGACCAGCGCCAGCTTGTTGCGCAGCGAGAGCTCGATATTGATGCGCTCGATGCCGTTGGTGTATTCGCCCATGCGCGGCAGCGGGATCACCACGTCCTCGTTCACCTTGAACGCGTTGGTGTGGCGGCTGATCGCCGCGGTGCGCTTGCGGTCGAGCCAGAACTTCTTGCGCGCCTCGGCGCTGACCGCGACGAAGCCCTCGCCGGCCCGGCCGTTGGCCAGCCGCACCACCTCGCTGGTGGCGCGCGCCACCGCGTCGGCATCGTCGCCGGCGATGTCGCCCACCAGCACCATCTTGGGCAGGCCGCCGCGCTTGCTCTTGGTCGCGTAGCCCACGGCCTTGAGATACCGGTCGTCCAGGTGCTCCAGGCCGGCCAGGATCGCGCCGCCGGGCTTCTTCTGCTCGGCGAACATGAAATCCTTGATCTCGACGATCGACGGCACCGCATCCTTCGCGTTGCCGAAGAACTCCAGGCACACCGTGCGGGTGTGCGCCGGCATCTTGTGCACCACCCAGCGCGCGCTGGTGATCAGGCCGTCGCAGCCTTCCTTCTGGATGCCCGGCAGGCCGGCGAGGAACTTGTCGGTGACGTCCTTGCCCAGGCCTTCCTTGCGGAAGGTGCGGCCCGGCACGTCGAGCTGCTCGGTGCGTTCGAGCACCTTGCCGGTCGCATCGAAGTACTTCAGCTCGAAGCGGGCCACCTCCACGTCGTGGATCTTGCCCATGTTGTGGTCGAGCCGCACCACCTCGAGCCACTTCGCGTCGGGCGTGACCATGCGCCACGAGGCCAGGTTGTCGAGCGCGGTACCCCACAGCACGGCCTTCTTGCCGCCGGCGTTCATCGCGATGTTGCCGCCGACGCACGAAGCCTCGGCCGAGGTCGGGTCGACCGCGAACACGTGGCCGGCGCGCTCGGCGGCATCGGCCACGCGCTGCGTGACGACGCCGGCCTCGGTCCAGATGGTCGCCACGTCGCGGTCCATGCCGGGCAGGCGCATCACCTCGACCTCGGTCATCGCCTCGAGCTTCTCGGTGTTGATGACCGCGCTGTTCCAGGTCAGCGGCACGGCGCCGCCGGTGTAGCCGGTGCCGCCMCCRCGCGGSAYGATYGTCAGGCCMAGCTCGATGCACGCCTTCACGAGCGCCGCCATCTCGGCCTCGGTGTCGGGGGTCAGCACGACGAACGGGTACTCGACACGCCAGTCGGTGGCATCGGTCACGTGCGAGACGCGCGACAGGCCGTCGTACTTGATGTTGTCCTTTGCGGTGTGGCGRCCGAGCGCCCGCGTGGCCTTGCGGCGCAGCGCGTCCATCGCGTCGAACTGGTCGGCGAAGGCCTGCACGGCCTGGTGGGCGGCGTCCAGCAACTCGCCGACCGAGGCGTCGCGCTGCGCATCGCTCTCGTTGGCAACCGCGGGATTCCGCCGCGCCTGCACCTCGCGCAGCCGGTGGTTCAGCGCCTCGATCAGCAGGCGGCGGCGGCGCGGGTTGTCGAGCAGGTCATCCTGCAGGTAGGGGTTGCGCTGCACCACCCAGATGTCGCCCAGCACCTCGTAGAGCATGCGGGCGGAGCGGCCGGTCTGGCGCTCGTCGCGCAGGCGGTCCAGCAACTCCCAGGCCCGCGATCCCAGGATCCGGATCACGATCTCGCGGTCGGAGAACGAGGTGTAGTTGTACGGAATCTCGCGCAGGCGGGGCGCCTTGTGCGCGGCAGTCGCCGCGGCGATCTGGTTCAGCGGGATGGGTGCGTTCATGGGGGCCAGGCTGCAGCACGCCTGTGGGGGCACTTGGACGCAAATGGTACCTCAGCACCTGTTCGGTGCCGGGCGCGCCCCGCCCCGGGGATCCGGCGGGGTAAATCCCGTTGCCGCGGCCGACCATCCACGACATAAACGGACTGTCACAAACTCGTAGCACACTGCGCGGCTGGTCAAAAACCAACCGTCATTTTCCGGAGAAGTACATGACAACGAAAAGATACGCCGCCCTCGCCGCCGCCGGCTTCGCCGCGCTGGCGCTCGCCGGCCCGGTCCACGCCCAGGTCGAAGTGCAGTGGTGGCACTCGATGACCGGCGGCCTGAACGAATGGGTCAACGACCTGGCCACGCAGTTCAACAACAGCCAGAAAGAGTACAAGGTCACCCCGACCTTCAAGGGCAACTACGACGAGTCGATGACCGCCGCAGTGGCTGCCTTCCGCGCCGGCAATGCGCCGCACATCCTGCAGGTGTTCGAGGTCGGCACCGCGACGATGATGTCGGCCAAGGGCGCGATCAAGCCGGTCGGCGAAGTGATGAAGCAGAGCGGCGTCAGCTTCGACCCGAAGGGCTACGTGCCGGCGGTCTCGGGCTACTACACCGCGCCGAACGGCGAGATGCTGTCGTTCCCGTTCAACAGCTCGACGACGATCTTCTACTACAACAAGGACGCCTTCAAGGCCGCCGGCCTCGACCCGAACAAGGCCCCGACGACCTGGCCCGAGGTGACGCTGGCCGCCGCCAAGCTGAAGGCCGCCGGCGTCAAGTGCCCGTACACCACCAGCTGGATGAGCTGGGTGCACCTGGAGAGCTTCTCGACCTGGCACAACACGCTGTTCGCGACGCAGAAC
>NZ_JBFUCB010000134.1:0-11650 GCF_056405435.1 Rhizobacter sp. P1_G5
GATGTACGGCGTCTGGTGGGCCGGTGCCGAGCCCGACGTGAAGGACGTGGGCGACGCCGCCAAGGGCTACAACGCGCTGGCGCTGAACACCTCGGGCCAGCAGCCGAAGGTGATCCAGGACATCCTGAAGTACGTGCACGACAAGGGCCAGGGCGCCGGCCCGAAGGACGAGGTCGGCTCGGTGCTGTACACGCGCGGGCTGATCATCCAGATGCTCGGCGTCGAGGCGGTGCGGCGCGCGCAGGAGCGGTTTGGCAAGGGCAAGGTGATGACCGGCGAACAGGTGCGCTGGGGGCTGGAGAACCTGGCGCTGGACCAGAAGAAGCTCGATGCGCTCGGCTTTGCCGGCGTGATGCGGCCGGTCAGCACCTCGTGCCTCGACCACATGGGCACCACCTGGACGCGGGTGCACACCTGGGACGGCAGCAAGTGGAACTTCAGCTCCGACTGGTACCAGGCCGACGAGCAGATCCTGAAGCCGATGGTGAAGGCGGCGGCGGACAAGTACGCCACCGACAAGAAGCTGACCCGCCGCAGCCCTGAAGACTGCCAGAGCTGATCCCATGAGCGCACCGGTCTTGCTCAACGTCAACGGGATCGAGGTGATCTACCACCACGTGATCCTGGTGCTGAAGGGCGTCTCGCTGCAGGTGCCCGAGGGCGGCATCGTCGCGCTGCTGGGCGGCAACGGAGCCGGCAAGACGACGACGCTGCGCGCCGTCAGCAACCTGCTGGCGGGCGAGCGCGGCGCGGTCACCAAGGGCAGCATCGAGCTGCGCGGCGACCGCATCGAGGCGCTGTCCACCGCCGAGATGGTGAACCGCGGCGTCGTGCAGGTGATGGAAGGCCGGCACTGCTTCGCGCACCTGACGATCGAGGAGAACCTGATGACCGGCGCCTGGACCCGGCGCGACGGCAAGGCGGCGGTGGCCGAGACGCTGGAGAAGGTCTACGGCTACTTCCCGCGGCTGAAGACGCGGCGCGGCTCGCAGGCGGCCTACACCTCGGGCGGCGAGCAGCAGATGTGCGCGATCGGCCGCGCGCTGATGGCGAACCCGAAGATGGTGCTGCTCGACGAGCCGTCGATGGGCCTCGCGCCGCAGATCGTCGAGGAGGTGTTCGAGATCGTGCGCGACCTGAACCAGCGCGAGCGCGTGACCTTCCTGCTCGCCGAGCAGAACACCGCGATGGCGCTGCGCTATGCCGACCACGGCTACATCCTCGAGAACGGCCGCGTCGTGATGGACGGTGCGGCCAAGGCGCTGGCCGAGAACGAGGACGTGAAGGAGTTCTACCTCGGCACCGGCGGCGCGAAGGACGACGTGGAGCGCAAGAGCTTTCGCGACGTCAAGAGCTACAAGCGCCGCAAACGCTGGTTGACGTGACCCACCCCCGAGGCGCTGCGCGCCTCCCCCTCAAGGGGGCGCCACCAGTGGCCCGGCAAAGCCGGTTCCACGGTGGCCGCTTGATTGACGGTGCTGTGCGAAATATGGAGCGATGTGATGTCCGATGATTTTTTCGCCCTGCCTCCCTTCAAGCCCGACGAGACGTTGGTCACGCTGAAGCGCCAGCTGCGCGAGCTGAAGCCGCTGGCCGAGCGCGGCGCGGCGTTCGACTGGAAGGGCAAGCCGGTGCTGCAGCTCGCGAGCGATGCCGCGACGATCACCGCGCGCATCGCCCGCCGGCCGATCACGACGCCGGAATGGGACACGCAGGTGCTGAAGAGCGGCGCCGACGTGCGCAAGCTGGTCGACGAGGTGCGCAAGCGCCTGGTCCGTTGGGCGGATGACGAGTGATGGGCACCTTCTACGACGCGCTGGAAACACGGGAGCCGGCCGAGCGCGAGCGCGCGCTGTTCGCGGCGCTGCCGGCGCTGCTGGCGCATGCGCAGGCCCATGCGCCGGCGTTCGATGCGCTGCCCGCCGGTGCCGATGCCGCGCGGATCACCGACCGCGCGGCGCTCGCGGCGCTGCCGGTGATCCGCAAACACGAGCTGCTGGCGCTTCAGCAGGCGCAGCGCGCCAGCGATCCGTTCGGCGGCTTCTCGACCATCGGCTGGCGCGGCCTGCGCCGCCCGAGCGGCGCGCGCCGCGTGTTCCAGTCGCCCGGTCCGATCTACGAGCCCGAGGGTGCGGCCACCGACTACTGGCGCGCCGCCCGCGCGCTGCATGCCGCGGGCTTCCGCGCTGGCGACCTGGTGCACAACAGCTTCAGCTACCACCTGACGCCGGCCGGCTCGATGATGGAAGGCGGTGCACTCGCGCTCGGCTGCACCGTGTTCCCCGGCGGCGTCGGCAACACCGAGCTGCAGCTGCAGGCGATGCGCGAGCTGCGGCCGCACGGCTATGCCGGCACGCCGAGCTTCCTGAAGATCCTGGTCGACAAGGCGCTCGAGGGCGGCGGCAGCGTCCCCGGCTCGCTGCGCCGCGCGCTGCTCAGCGGCGAGGCCTTTCCGCCGTCGCTGCGCGACTGGCTGCGCGGCCACGGCATCGAGGGCTACCAGTGCTACGCGACGGCGGACCTCGGTCTGATCGCGTACGAGACCGAAGCGCGCGAAGGGCTGGTGCTCGACGAAGGCGTGATCGTCGAGATCGTGCGGCCCGGCACCGGCGACCCGGTGCCCGATGGCGAGGTCGGCGAGCTGGTCGTGACCACGTTGAACCCGGACTACCCGCTGGTGCGCTTCGGCACCGGCGACCTGTCGGCGGTGCTGGCGGGCCGCTGCCCGACCGGCCGCACCAACACGCGCATCAAGGGCTGGATGGGCCGCGCCGACCAGACCGCGAAAGTGCGCGGCATGTTCGTGCACCCGTCGCAGGTGGCCGAGGTGGCCAGGCGCTTCCCGGAGATCGTGCGGGCGCGGCTGGTGGTCAGCGGCGAGATGGCGAGCGACCGCATGGCGCTGCGCGTCGAAGTGACCGCCGAACCAGAGGGCCTGGCCACGCGCATCGCCGATGCGATCCGCGACGTGACCAAGCTGCGCGGCGAGGTGGAACTGTGCGCACCGGGCAGCCTGCCCAATGACGGACGCGTCATCGAGGACGCGCGCAAATACACCTAGCCTCCCCGTTCGCCCTGAGCTTGTCGAAGGGTCGCGTTGAGCTTGTCGAAACGCCCGCGCGATGCGCCGGCTTCGACAGGCTCAGCCCGAACGGTTGGCTGCGGATGCCGTTCAGGTGTCCGCCTTCACGTGCCCTTCCTTGACCACCTTCGCCCACTTCGCGATCTCGGCGTGGATGAACGCGGTGAACTTCTCCGACGACCCACCGCCGTCTTCGGCGCCGTAGCTCTCCAGCCGCTCCTGCACGTCGGGCATCGCCATCACCTTGTTGGCGTCGTCGTTGATCTTCTGCGCCAGCCCCTTCGGCAGCTTGCCCGGCCCGACCAGACCATACCAGGTGGTGGCCTCGAAATCGGGGAAGCCCTGCTCGGCCATCGTCGGCACCGTCGGGTGGCCCTTCGCTCGCTTGGTGCGCGTCTGCGCGATCGCGATCACCTTGCCGCCCTTCACGTGCGGCGTGGCGGCCGTCATCGTCTCGAACACGTAGTTGATCTGCCCGCCGATCAGGTCGGTGATGGCCGGTGCGCTGCCCTTGTACGGGATGTGCAGCGCATTCACCTTCGCGCTCAGCTTGAACATCTCCAGCGCCAGGTGCTGGGCCGAGCCCGAGCCGGCCGAGCCGAAGCTGATCTCGCCGGGCTTGGCCTTGCACAGCGCGACGATGTCCTTCACCGTGACGGCCGGCTGCATCGTGCCGGCGATCAGCAGGTTGGGCGTCACGCCCACCAGCATGATCGGCACGAAATCGCGCTCGACGTTGTAGTTCAGCTTGGGCTGCAGGCTGGGTGCGAGCGCGTGGCTGTTGATGTGCGCCATCAGCAGCGTGCTGCCGTCGCTCGGCTGCTGCGCGACGTAGTCGGCGGCGAGCACGCCGGCGACACCGGCCTTGTTCTCGACGATCACCTGCTGGCCCCACATCACGCCCAGCTTCTGGCCCAGCACGCGCGCCAGCGCGTCGGTGCCGCCGCCCGGCGGGAAGCCGACGATGATGCGGATCGGGCCCGAAGGCAGTCCCTGCGCGAACAGGCGCGGTGCCCCGAGGCTGGCGACCGTGCCGGCCGCGGCCTGTAGAAGGGAGCGACGTTGCATGCGAACCTCCTGACTGTTGTGGAATGCGATGTCTTCAGGCCGCGGCCTTCAGGGCCGGGCTCTGCGGATGCGACGAGAAGTAGTCCATCGCCGCCTGCACGCCGCTGCCCGCGGTGACGATGCCCGACAGCTTCAGCCCCATCTCGACGCCCGACAGCGCCGCCATCAGCGTCAGGTCGTTGCAGTCGCCGAGGTGGCCGATGCGGAACATGCGGCCCTTGACGCGGCCGAGGCCGGTGCCGAGCGACAGGTCGAAGCGCTGGTGGATCAGCTTGCGCAGCACATCGGCGTCGACGCCCTCGGGCGTGATCACGCCGGTCAGCACCGGCGAGTAGACCGATGCGTCGGCACACTGGATCGGCAGGCCCCAGGCCCGCACCGCGCTGCGCACCGCCTCGCCCCAGCGCTGGTGGCGCGCGAACACCGTCTCGAGCCCCTGGTCGAGCAGCATGTCGAGCGCTTCGCTCAGGCCGTACAGCAGGTTGGTGTTCGGCGTGTAGGGCCAGTAGCCCGTCTTGTTGATCTCGATGATCTCGTCCCAGGCCCAGAAGGCCTTCGGCAGCTGCGCCTTCCTGCTGGCTTCGATCGCCTTCGGCGACACCGCGTTGAAGCTGATGCCCGGCGGCAGCATCAGGCCCTTCTGCGAGCCGCTGACCGTCACGTCGACACCCCACTCGTCATGCCGGTAGTCGGCACTGGCCAGGCCCGAGATCGTGTCGACCAGCAACAGCGCCGGGTGCTTCGCCGCATCGATCGCGCGGCGCACCGCGGCGATGTCGGAGGTGACGCCGGTCGAGGTCTCGTTGTGCACCACGCACACCGCCTTGATCGCATGGCCGGCGTCCTCGCGCAGGCGCTTCTCGATCAGGTCGGCCTGCACGCCGTGGCGCCAGCTGTTCGGCAGGCCGGTCAGCGCATCGGTGCCGGGCAGCGCCAGGAACTCCGGCTTCAGGCCCAGGCGCAGCGCCATCTTCTGCCACAGGCTCGCGAAGTGGCCGGTCTCGTACATCAGCACCGCGTCGCCGGGGCTCAGCACGTTGGCCAGTGCGGCTTCCCACGCGCCGGTGCCGGACGCCGGGTAGATCACGACCGGGTGCCGCGTGCGGAACACCTGCTGGATGCCGGACAGCACCTTCAGCCCGAGCACGCCGAACTCCGGCCCGCGGTGATCGATGGTGGGCAGGCTCATCGCCCGCAGGATGCGATCCGGCACCGGGCTGGGCCCGGGGATCTGCAGGAAATGACGGCCGCTGGGGTGCTGGTCTAGCGCGATCATGACGACTCCTGACGAGGTCCGAATGCGCCTGAGTTTTGCATACAAAATTCTTTTGTCAATGGTTGCCACCCGCGATGGCATCCGTATGATGACCATCAACCTGCACAGAAAATGAATACAAATTCAGAAAGTCCACGATGGCCGACATCATTTCCATCCCTCGCCAGGTGCTGCACCAACAGGTGTGCACGCGGCTGCGCCAGCTGATCGTCGAGAACCACATCCCACCCGGCAGCAAGCTGAACGAGCGCGCGCTGTGCGAGCAGCTGAAGGTGTCGCGCACCCCGCTGCGCGAGGCGATCAAGATGCTGGCCGCCGAAGGGCTGGTGGAGCTGCTGCCGAACCGCGGCGCGGTCGCGATGGAGCTCTCGGCGCAGGACGTCTCCGACACCTTCGAGGTGATCGCCGGGCTGGAAGGCCTGTCGGGCGAGCTGGCGGCGCAGCGCATCACCGAGGCCGAGCTGGCCGAGATCCGCGCGCTGCACTTCGAGATGCTCGCGGCCTACACGCGGCGCGACCTGCCCACCTACTACAGCATCAACGCGGTGATCCACCGGCACATCAATGCCGCGGCACGCAACCCGGTGCTGACGCAGACCTATGCCACGGTGAACGCCCGCCTGCAGGCGCTGCGCTTCCGCTCCAACTGCGACGAGGCCAAGTGGGCCCGCGCGATGGGCGAGCACGAGCGCATGGTCGAGCTGCTCACGGCCCGCGATGGTGCCGGCCTGCGCCAGCTGCTGGTGCAGCACCTGCTGAACAAGCGCGACGTGGTGCTCGAACTGATGAAGCACGGCGAGCTGGATTCGTCGCCGAAGGTGTCGGCATGAACACGCTGGTCGACGCCGGCGTGGCCCGCGAGGCCGGCCGCTCGCTGCGAGATTTCGGCACCCCCGAGGCGGCCGAGCTGGCGAAGCGCCTGTCCGCCCACACCCAGGGCGAGACGCTGTTCGACATCGCCTCGCGCGGCCGCTACGCGACCGATGCGTCGATCTACCAGATCATGCCGGTCGGCGTGTTCGTGCCGCGCGGCGCGCAGGACATCGCCACCGCGATCGACATCGCGCGCGACCTGAAGACCCCGCTGCTGCCGCGCGGCGGCGGCACCTCGCAGTGCGGCCAGACCACCGGCGCGGCGCTCGTGATCGACACCAGCAAGCACTACCGCCAGGTGATCGCGTTCGACCGCGACGCGATGACGGTGCAGGTCGAGCCCGGCATCGTGCTCGACCACCTGAACGCCTTCCTGAAGCCGCACGGGCTGTGGTACCCGGTCGACGTGTCGACCAGCGCGCAGGCCACGCTCGGCGGCATGGCCGGCAACAACTCCTGCGGCTCGCGCAGCATCGCCTACGGCAACATGGTGCACAACGTGCTCGCCGCCGAGGCCTGGCTGAGCGACGGCAGCAACGTGCGCTTCGGCCGCGTCGACCAGCTGGGCGCGAAGGAAGCCGCGATCGCCGATTTCGTGCGCGGCCTGGCGGCCACCGAGCGCGACGAGATCGACCTGCGCTGGCCGAAGGTGATGCGCCGCGTCGGCGGCTACAACCTGGACATCTTCCACCCGCAGAGCGAGCGGCCGTACACCGCCGACGGCAGCGTCAACCTGGCGCACCTGCTGATCGGCGCCGAAGGCACGCTCGCCTTCACGCGCAGCCTGACGCTGAAGCTCGCGCCGCTGCCGCGCCACAAGATGCTCGGCGTCGTCAACTACCCGAGCTTCCATGCCGCGATGGATTCGGCGCAGCACATCGTGAAGCTGGGCCCGAGCGCGGTCGAGCTGGTCGATCGCACGATGATCGAGCTGTCGCGCGCGAACCCGGCGTTCCGCGCGACGATCGAGTCGGCCCTGGTCGGCGAGCCGCAGGCGATCCTGCTGGTGGAGTTCAGCGGCGACGACAAGGCCGTGCTGCTTGCGCAACTGAAGCAGTTGGTCGAGCTGATGGGCGATGCGCTGAAGCTGCCGGGCAGCGTGGTCGAGATGCGCGACGAGGCGCCGCAGAAGGCCTTGTGGGAGGTGCGCAAGGCGGGCCTCAACATCATGATGAGCCTGAAGGGCGACGGCAAGCCGGTCAGCTTCATCGAGGACTGCGCGGTGCCGCTCGAGCACCTGGCCGAGTACACCGACGCGCTGACCGAGGTGTTCCACCGGCATGGCAGCAAGGGCACCTGGTATGCGCACGCCTCGGTCGGCACGCTGCACGTGCGGCCGATCCTCGACATGCGCCAGGGCGGCCCGGGCGGCGGCGCGCACAAGATGCGCTCGATCGCCGAGGAGGCCAGCGCGCTGGTGCGCAAGTTCAAGGGCGCCTACAGCGGCGAGCATGGCGACGGCCTGTGCCGCGGCGAGTGGATCGAGTGGCAGTTCGGGCCGCGCCTCAACGAGGCCTTCCGCGCGATCAAGCAGCACCTCGACCCGTTGAACCTGATGAACCCGGGCAAGATCATCGATCCGCCGAAGATGGACGATGCGAGCCTGTTCCGCTATGCGCCGGGCTACCGGACGATCGCGCTGAAGCCGGTCTTCGACTGGTCGGCCTGGAACGTGCAGAACGACCCGGCGACCGAGACCACGACGGCGCCCGGCACCGGTGGCGACGCGAGCGGCGGCTTCGCGAAGGCGGTCGAGATGTGCAACAACAACGGGCACTGCCGCAAGTTCGACGCCGGCACGATGTGCCCGAGCTACCGCGTCACGCGCGACGAGCAGCACCTGACGCGCGGCCGCGCGAACACGCTGCGGCTCGCGCTGTCGAACCAGCTCGGCGAACAGGGCTTCACGAGCGATGCGGTGCGCGACGCGATGGACCTGTGCGTGGGCTGCAAGGGCTGCAAGCGCGACTGCCCGACCGGCATCGACATGGCGAAGATGAAGCTCGAGTTCACCGCGCACGACAAGGCCCGCCACGGCCACACGCTGAAGGACCGGCTGGTCGCCCACCTGCCGGCCTATGCGCGGCTCGCGAGCGCCGCGCCGTGGCTGTTCAACCTGCGCGAGACGCTGCCCGGCGCGAAGGGACTGGCCGAGCGCTGGCTGGGCCTCTCGGCCAGGCGCAGCCTGCCGCGCTTTCGCCGCGACACCTTTCGCCGCGCCGCGCCGCACATCGGCCTGGTCACGCGCGCCGAGGTGCTGCAGGCCGACAAGCCGGTCGTGCTGTTCGTCGACACCTTCAACGGCGCCTTCGAGAGCGAGAACGCGACCGCCGCGGTGCGCGTGCTGCAGGCGGCCGGCTACGCCGTGCATGCCGCGAGCCGGCCGGGCGCGGCGCTGTGCTGCGGCCGCACCTACCTGGCCGCCGGCATGCCGGAGCAGGCCAGGGCGAATGCGCGCGAGCTGCTGAAGGCCTTGCTGCCGTTCGCGCAGCGCGGCATCGCGATCGTCGGCCTGGAGCCGTCGTGCCTGCTGACGATGCGCGACGAGATGCTGGTGATGGGCCTGGGCGATGACGCCAAGGTGCTGGCCGATCACGCGCTGTTGCTCGAGGAATTCCTCGCGCGCGAGGCGAAGGCGGGCCGCTTCGCGCCGCGCTTCAGGCCGGCGACGCAGGCGATGCGGGTGCACGGCCACTGCCACCAGAAGGCATTCGGCGCGATCCAGCCGGTGCTCGACGTGCTGAAGCTGATCCCGGACGCGCAGCCGGCGCTGATCGAGAGCTCGTGCTGCGGCATGGCCGGCAGCTTCGGCTACGAGGCGAGCCACCACGAGGTGTCGATGCAGATGGCCGAGCTGAGCCTGCTGCCGGCGGTGCGCGAGGCGCCCGACGCGATCATCGTTGCCGATGGCACCAGCTGCAGGCACCAGATCGCCGACGGCGCGCAGCGCGAGGCCTTGCACGTCGCGCGGGTGCTGGCCGACCACCTGATCTGAATGGCCTTGCGGGGTCTCCGGGTTACGTAGTTTCCGCCATGCCGGCGCCTCGGAGCTTCCTTAAGCTCGGGTCTTCCGACTCTCCGACACGCTTGCTCGAAAGGACACGACCATGAAGAAACTCCTGCTGGCTGGCGCCGCACTGCTGACGGCGACCGCCGCCCTGGCCGAGTACCCCGAGAAGCCGGTGACCATCGTCGTCCCGTTCTCCGCAGGCGGCCCGACCGACAAGGTCGCGCGCGACCTGGCCGAGGCGTTGCGCAAGCCGCTGGGCGGCCAGGTCATCATCATCGACAACGTCGGCGGCGCCGGCGGCACGCTGGGCGCGACCAAGGTGGCCAAGGCGTCGAACGACGGCTACACGCTGCTGCTGCACCACATCGGCATGAGCACCTCGCCGGCGCTGTACCGCAACATGCAGTACAAGACGCTGGAGGACTTCGAGTACCTCGGCATGATCAACGAAGTGCCGATGACGCTGATCGGCAAGCCGACGCTGCCGGCCACGAACTATGCCGAGCTGACCAAGTGGCTCGATGCGAACAAGGGCAAGATCAACCTGGCGAACGCCGGGCTCGGATCGGCCTCGCACCTGTGCGGCCTGCTGTTCATGAGCACCACCAAGGTCGACATGACGACCGTGCCGTACAAGGGCACCGGCCCGGCGATGACCGACCTGCTGGGCGGCCAGGTCGACCTGATGTGCGACCAGACCACCAACACCACCAGCCAGATCGCCGGCGGCAAGGTGAAGGCGTTCGCGGTCACGAGCACCAAGCGCCTGACGACGCCGGCGCTGGCCAAGCTGCCGACGCTCGACGAATCGGGGCTGAAGGGCTTCAACGTCAGCATCTGGCACGCGCTGTATGCGCCGAAGGGCACGCCGAAGGCCGTCACCGACAAGATCAACGCGGCGCTGAAGGTCGCGCTGAAGGATCCGGACTTCATCCACCGTGAAGAAGGCCTGGGCGCGGTGGTGATGACCGATGCCCGCGTCAACGGCCCGGAGCACAAGAAGTTCGTCGAGGCCGAGATCAACAAGTGGGGCCCGATCATCAAGGCCGCCGGTCAATACGCCGACTGATTGTTGGCCCCCCAGTCGCTTCACTCCTGCCCCCAAGGGGCGCCTCCCAGCGGCCCGGCAAAGCCGGTTCCGCGGGAGTTGCTTGATCATGCTCGCAACGTGATCGGTATCGTGACGGGCCCGTCGTTGATCAAGTGAACCTTCATGTCCGCCCCGAACTCGCCGCTGGCGACGGTCGGGTGCTGTGACCGCGCGGTGGCGAGCACCCGCTCATAGAGCTCGCGGCCCAGCGCCGGCGGCGCCGCCGCGGTGAAGCTGGGCCGGTTGCCGCCCGACACGTCCGCCGCCAGCGTGAACTGGCTGACGATCAGCAGCCCGCCGCCGATGTCGGTGACGCTGCGGTTCATCTTGCCCTGCTCGTCGCCGAAGATGCGCAGCTTCAGCAGCTTCGCGACCAGCTTGTCGGCGATCGCCGGCGTGTCGCCCGGCTCGGCGCAGACCAGCACCAGCAGGCCGGCGTCGATCGCGCCGATGACTTCGCCCGCCACCTCGACACGCGCCTGCGCCACCCGCTGCGTGATGGAGATCATGCTGCCGCCGCCTCGACATTCGTCGGCAGCAGCTGGATCGAGGCCCGCAGGCCAGGCACGTCACCCATCAAGGCCTGCTCGACATCGGCGCGCAACGCCGCCGCGCGGCCGAGCGTCCAGTCGGCCGGCACGTGCATGTGCATATCGATGAAGCGCCGCTGCCCGGCGCGCCGCGTGACGACATGGTCGAAGCGGATCGGGTGGTGGCCGAACTGCGCGAGCGTGCGATCGATCTGCTCGCGGATCTCCGGCTCGACGGCACTGTCCATCAAGCCCTCGACCGAGCGCCATGCCAGCTGCGCGCCTTCGCGCAGGATGTTCAGCGCGACGCCGACGGCCAGCACCGGATCCAGCCACAGCCAGCCGGTCAGCTGGACCAGCAGCAGGCCCACGATGACCCCGGCGGAGGTCCACACGTCGGTCATCAGGTGGCGCGCATCGGCCTCCAGCACGATCGAACGGTGCTGCCGTGCGCCGGCCATCATCCGCCAGGCCAGCACGCCGTTGATCGCCGAGCTGGCGACCGACAGCGCCAGGCCCCAGCCCAGCGACTCGAGCGGCTGCGGGTGCGCGAAGCGCAGCACCGCCGCCCAGACGATGCTCACCGCCGCTGCGGCGATCAGCATGCCCTCGAAGCCGCTGGAGAAGTACTCGGCCTTCGTGTGGCCCGACGGATGGTCTTCGTCGGCCGGCCGGCGCGCGATGTTCACCATCAGCAGCGCGAACAGCGCCGAGACCAGGT